>JAUZPW010000213.1 GCA_030705725.1 Bacillota bacterium | reverse complement strand
GCGTTGCGGAGCTTTATGGGCGCATAGCCCTGAGCATACTGTACGGCATGTCCCGCTTCATGTGCGGCAACTCCCGCGGCGGCGATCGTCGTTGAGGAATATACATTGTCCGAAAGCCGAATAACATTTTCGCGCGGATCATAGTGATCCGTCAGATTGCCTCTGACGCGCTCAATGCGGACGTCATAAACGCCGTTTTGCTCCATAACAATGCGAGCCGCATCGGCACCCGTAATGCCGCGGCTGTTCGATATTCTGGCGTATTTCTTAAATGTGCTGTTGACGGAAAACTGCGCCATCATCATAAGCAAAAACGCAGGGATTAAAAGCAGCATCCCCGTGCCGTAATAACCGCCGTAATAATAACCTGGATAAAACATAAAACACTCCTTTTACCTGATAAACGTTCCTGCCGGGATTTTGTGCCCCCGCAGATACTCCTCGGACGACATCCTGCGGCCGCCCTGAACCTGAATTGTGCTGAGAAAAACCGTCTCGCCTCCGGCGCACGCGATTTCAAGACACCTGCCATTGCCGATAACCTCGCCCGGGGCGAAATTTCCGCTTTTGCCGGAAGCCTGAGCCTCGTGAACCTTGACCATTATATCTTCAATAAAAAAGTAAGCGGTTGGTGAAGGGTTCGTGCCTCTTATCAAGTCGACAATTTCGCCGGACTTTCTATTCCATTCGATGCGGGCGTCTTCCTTTTTAACGATCGGCGCGAAAGTCGCGTCCGTTTCGTCCTGCGGAATCCGCGGAGCAGTTCCCTTTTCGATCAGCGCAAGAGTTTCTGATAGAAGCCCCGCGCCTAGCACCGACAGCCTGGCAAAAAGCTCTCCGGAGGTCTCCGCCGGAGCGATTTCGGTTTCGCGCTTCAGGATAATATCCCCCGCGTCAAGCCCCTCGCTCATATACATTGTCGTAACGCCCGTTACCTTATCCCCGTTAATGACGGCACGCTGGATGGGACAGGCGCCTCTAAGCTTCGGCAGCAGAGAGCCGTGCACGTTTACGCAGCCCAGCCTCGGGTAATTAAGCACGAAAGCCGGCAGAAGCCTTCCGTATGCCACGACGACGATGATCTCAGGCTTATACTTATCAAGTATTTCCGTGATTTCGGCTTGATTTCCGAAATTCTTCGGCTGATAGACCGGTATCCCGTTTTCCTCGGCAAGCACCTTGACGGGCGGAGGGGTCAGCTTCATGCCGCGGCCCTTCGGTTTATCCTCCCTGGTAAAGACCGCGCAGACTTTATGCCCGTCGGATAAAATCCTCTTAAGCGAAACCTCGGCGAAATCCGGCGTACCCATAAAAAGCACGTTCA
Source organism: Bacillota bacterium (assembly GCA_030705725.1). Taxonomy (GTDB): domain Bacteria; phylum Bacillota; class Clostridia; order Oscillospirales; family Butyricicoccaceae; genus UBA6114. The sequence goes on along the minus strand of JAUZPW010000213.1, from coordinate 2,384 downwards.
TAAAACTACTCTTTCTCCTCCTCGGGGTTGACGTATCGGATCACCTTTTCGGTAAAGAGAACGCCGTCTAAATGCTCAAGCTCGTGGCAGTATATTCTGGCATTGTAACCTTCGCCCTGCTTTTCAAATTCTTTGCCGAATCTGTCCTGCGCGCGAACAACGACGTGATCCGGTCTTTTTACTATTCCCCACACGTTCGGAATGCTCAGACAGCCCTCGATCTCCTCGGCTTCGCCGCTTGACGAGATTATCTTCGGATTTATGAGCTCGATAAACTCGCCATCCGTCGTTTCAAGCACGACAACCCGGCGAAGAATCCCGATCTGAGGGGCGGCAAGGCCGACGCCCGGGGCGCTTTTAAGAGTATCTCTCATATCGTCAAGCAGCATGTGGAGCTTTTTGTCAAAGGACGTAACCTCGTGAGATATTTTTGTTAATACCGGATCGCCTTTTTTTATTATTTCCCTGATTGCCATGTTTACCTCCAGTAATTAGAATTGATCCAGCGGATTAATATCGGCAAAAATACTTACGCCGCGGTTCTGGCGTTCGCCTAGAAATTCACGGAGCACCGCAAATATAAAGGCTCGGCATCTTTTTGATGAGTTTGCGCGAAACGAAACAAGATAACGGTAACGGCGGTTAACCTTTAATACGGGCGCCTGCACTGGGCCCAAAACAGGTGCGCAAATGTCTGAAAATTGCTCCTTCATCAGCGCCGCGATCCTCAAGGAAAGCCTTAAAGCCGAGCGCAGCACATCGTGTTCAATTTCACCGCTTAAAGCAAAAAGCACGATATCCGTAAAAGGCGGACAGTCAAGAGCTTTTCTTGTTTTTATTTCTTTGTCGTAAAAGCCTTCGTAATCCTGGCTTTTTGCGGCCAGAATCACCGGATTCTGCGGTGTGTAGGTCTGAATTACCGCGCGGCCCGGTTTATCCCTGCGTCCGGCGCGGCCGGCGACCTGCGTCAAAAGCGAGAACGCGCGTTCCGACGCTCGGTAATCGTCGGAGTAAAGCATCAGATCCGCGTCTAAAATGCCGACGAGCGTTACGTTTTCAAAATCCAGCCCTTTGGCGATCATCTGCGTGCCAAGCAGGATATCGTATTTTTTTGACGCGAAACGGTCAAGAAGCTTTTCGTGCGACTGCTTGCCGCCGGTCGTGTCTGAATCCATCCTTATAACTTTCGCGCCGCCGAGACGCATTTTAAGCTCCTCTTCGACCTTCTGCGTTCCGCAGCCTATATATTTCAAATGGCGCGATCCGCAGGACGGGCATATTTCGGGCAGCTTTTCCGAATAACCGCAGTAATGGCACATAAGCCTGCCGTTAGCGGAATGATAGGACAAGGCAACGCTGCACCTTGAGCATGACGGAATGTATCCGCACTCGGCGCAGGTCAGAAGCCTGCTGTTGCCGCGCCGGTTAATAAATAATATACTCTGTTCTCCGCGATTTATGTTTTTTTGAAGCTCATCAAATAAAACCGGGCCTATTACTCCTGTAAAGCCATCCCTATGTACACCGCGCATGTCAGAAACGATCACGTCGGGCAGCGGAGTTCCGAGAAAGCGGTTTTTAAGCTCAAAAAGCTCGATTTTGCCGCTCTTTGCGCTGTAGTATGTTTCTATTGAAGGCGTCGCCGAGCCCATAAGCAAAAGAGCGTTATTCTGCACGCAGCGAAATTTGGCTATGTCACGCGCGTGATAGCGGGGGGTATTTTCTGATTTATATGTACCTTCCTGTTCCTCGTCGATTATTATCAGTCCGAGCTTGTTAACCGGAGCGAAAACGGCTGACCTTGTTCCTACTACGACGTTGGCTTCCCCCTCCTTGATCCTTTTCCATTCGTCTATACGCTCCCCGGCCGACAAAGCGCTGTGGATTACCGCGACGCGGTCTCCGAAATAAAGGAAAAACAGCCTCAGAAGCTGTGGGGTCAGCGAAATTTCGGGAACGAGCACCAAAGCGCCGCGCCCTTCCTTTAATACATTCTGAATCAGACGAATATAGACGTTTGTTTTTCCGCTCCCGGTCACGCCGTGCAAAAGCGCGGCTTTCGGAGAGTTCAGGGCCGCTAACTTAATAAGGCCTTCAAGCGCCGAGCTTTGCTCCTCGTTAAGCGTAAACGCAGGAGCCTCGCCGCCTGTGGGCATTTGCGGACGTCTGTAAACCCCGATATCCTCCGCCTTGAGTACGCCGCGGGACAAAAGCTTGGAAATTACCGCATGATCGGCGCCTGTCATATAGCAAAGCTCTTTCTGCGGTATGCTCTTCCCATCCGCAACGAGGTCGACGATACTTTTATAAACCGGCTTTTTTAACCCTTTTTCAATATTTCTGTAAGCCTCCGATGCGTCCATGCCGAGGGACAGCATGCGAAG
>JAUZPW010000212.1 GCA_030705725.1 Bacillota bacterium | reverse complement strand
GTGTGGGTCGTTTCAGACAATCTTATGAAGGGCGCGGCATATAATGCTACGCAGATAGCGGAGCTTCTATGCGAAAAGGGCTGGATAAGAGGAGAAAAAAGGCAGATATAAACGTTGCCGTTTTAACACGGGGCAGCAAATGCACGATATAACCGGTTTTTATATTTTATTGTTTCATATGCAAGGGAGAGAACAGCAAATGCCGACTGTAGTTTTTAAATTTGGCGGAACATCGGTAAACAGCGCGGAAAAACGGGAGAGAATCATCGAGCTTTCTAAAAAGGAGATCGACAGGGGCAACGGCGTCGTGATGATCGTTTCGGCTATGGGGAGAAGCGGCGATCCATACGCAACGGACACCCTTTTATCTCTGCTGCCTTCGGGCAAAGACGCTGACAAAAACGTGTCCGATCTCATTGTCGGCTGCGGCGAGACAATATCAGCTTGCGTTATCGCCGACAGCTTCAAGAAAAAAGGCGTTAAGGCCTTCCCGATGACGGCTTTGCAGGCGGGCATACGCACTAACGGAAGGTTTTCGGACGCGCGGATTACGGATATAGATACTAAAATGATGCGGGAGAAACTGAGCGAGGGCTATGTTATAATAGTGACGGGCTTTCAGGGTTATTCGGAAACGAACGAGCTGACAACGCTCGGAAGAGGCGGAAGCGATACCTCGGCGCTTGCCGTGGGAGGAGCTCTCGGAGCTTCCCGGGTCGTTATTTATTCGGATGTGCCGGGCGTTGCGCAGGCTGACCCCAGGATCATCCCGAACGCGAAATTCTTAAAAACCATGGATTATGATTCAATGCTTTTTTTAGCGGCGTTGGGCGCCAAGGTGCTGCATCCGAACGCCGTAAGAACGGCTGTAAAGTACAATATGCCGTTTGAAGCTAAGGATATAAGCCGCGACGAGGGCGGCACCCTGATAGGGCCGACGGGCGAGGCTGCGGGCGGACTTTTCGGAATGACGGTTTATAAGAACTCCAAGGTTTACAAGGCCGGAGAAAACGGCGCGGGAGACGTTGAGCTTCTCGATGAAAAAGGAGAGCCGGTGTTTTTAACAGACATCGATTCGAAAAACATATTGAAAAAGGAATATGCCGGCTGCCATATGCTAGCGGCGGCCTGCGACGATACAGGAAGGCTTACCCCCGAAATGATCTCGGAAATACTCCTGAAAAACGGATTCCGCTTTGAGGCCGTCTTCGCAAAAGACGCCAAAGCCGTCTGGGTGTTCTCCGAAGACAGGGCGCAGGACGCGATGAAAGCGGTTTTTGAAAACTTACAGAGCTAAATAAGCTTATACCAAAAAAGGGAGGCGGGCTTATGGGCCTTTGCAAAGGCTATATACAGGTTTACACCGGAGACGGCAAGGGGAAAACAACTGCGGCTCTAGGGCAGGGCCTGCGTTCCGCAGGACGCGGACTTTCGGTCTACATGGTGCAGTTTCTGAAAACCTCGGACAGCGGCGAGCTACATAGCACAAAATGGCTTAACGGGAACTTCAGGATTTTCAGGTTTGAGTCTGAAAAAGGCTTTTTCTGGACGCTTAACGAGGAGCAAAAGAAGCTTCTCAAAACCGAGATAGCCTCAGCGATGGATTTCGTCCGAAAGGTTATAAAAGACGCGGAATGCGATGTTTTGATCCTTGACGAGGTCGCGGCGGTTTTGACGAACGGGCTCTATTGTGCCGACGAGCTTGCCGGAATGCTCAAAAGCAAGCCGGATACGATGGAAATAATTCTGACCGGCCGCAGCATGCCTCAGAAAATAACCGAAATCGCAAACCTTATAACCGAGATGAAGGAAATAAAGCATTATTTTAACGAAGGCGTTCCGGCAAGGGACGGAATAGAAGAGTAACGGCAAATAAAACGAAAAAGGATGAAAAAGCATGAGCAAATATGAAATGATGACAAAAACGGAACTCAAGTCGGAGTTTGAAAAAACATATAAAGAATTTGAGGCGCTTAAGGGAAAAAATCTTAAGCTAGATATGTCGCGCGGCAAGCCGGGAAGTGATCAGCTCGATCTGTCGGAAGGCCTTTTGACGGTGCTTTCTAAGAACGATGAATGCTATTCCGGCAAAAACGACGTCAGAAACTACGGAATGCTCGACGGCATACCGGAGTGCAAAAAGCTTTTTGCGGAGGTCCTCGGCGTTTCCGAAAAAGAGGTTTTCGTCGGCGGCAGCGCAAGCCTTACGTTAATGTATGACGTTATATCAAAGGCCTATACGCACGGCCTTGCGACAAGCGTGAAGCCCTGGTGCAGGCTCGACAAGGTCAAGTTCCTTTGCCCCGCTCCCGGTTACGACCGGCATTTCCGCATAGCAGAATCCTTCGGCGCGGAGCTTATAACGATACCCATGACGGACGAAGGCCCGGATATGGATATGGTCGAAAATGAGGTCAGAGACCCGGCCGTCAAGGGAATCTGGTGCGTTCCGAAGTATTCAAATCCCGAGGGCGTGATCTACAGCGACAGGGTTATATCCAGAATGGCAAGCCTTAAGCCGGCGGCTCCGGATTTCACGATCATGTGGGACAACGCGTACTGCGTGCATGAGTTTGACGGAGATTTCGTGCCTTTTAAGGAAATACTCACTGAATGCCGCAACGCCGGGAATCCGGATATGGTTTACGAATTCGCCTCGACCTCGAAAATTACGTTCCCCGGCGCGGGCGTCGCCGTTATAGCGTCGAGCGAAAGAAACCTCGCTTACATGAAAAAGCTGCTCGGCGTTCAGATGATAAGCTACGACAAGGTCAACCAGCTTAGGCACGCACGCTTCCTGAAAGACAGGGAAGGCGTTCTTAACCACATGAAAAAACACGCGGCCATTATGAAGCCGAAGTTTAAGGTTGTCCTTTCTTACCTTGACAGGGAGATAAAGGATCTTGATATCGCCTCGTGGAAAAAGCCGGAGGGCGGATATTTTGTCAGCCTTGACACTCAGGACGGCTGCGCAAAGCGCACACTGGCGCTGGCGCAGGAGGCCGGGGTTACGATGACCGAAGCCGGTGCCACATATCCTTACGGAATCGATCCGAGGGACAGAAATATCAGGATCGCGCCCTCCTACCCGCCGGTTGACGAGCTGAAGCTCGCGATGGAGATTTTCTGCGTGTGTCTGAAGCTTGCCGCTATGGAAAAAGCGCTCGGAAAATAAACGTGAAACTGCGGGAAAAAGACGGCGCGTCTGACGGGAGAAGCAAACATGGAAGACTTTTTGACATACGGGCTGATCGGGTACCCCGTGAGGCACAGCTTTTCGCCGACGGTATTCAACTTATATTTTGAATACTACGGAATGAACGCGGCGTTTATCACGATCCAACTAAAAAAAGGCGAGCTCCGGAAGCTCTTTGACGAATATTCAGAAACGCTGTCCTTGGGCGGCTTTACCTGCACGATGCCTCACAAGGAGGATGTTATTCCCTACCTTGACGAGCTGAGCGACGCCGCGCGCGAGTGCGGCTCCGTAAACGTTGTGTCTTTAAGAGACGGAAAGCGCCGCGGACATACAACGGACGGACTGGGCTGTCTGCGTGCGTTTGAAGCGTCGGGCAGAAAAGCAAAAGATCAGAAGGCCGTGATATTCGGCGTCGGCGGAGCCTCAAAATCTATAGCCCATGCATTAAAAACCGCGGGGGCGGAGGTAACGCTGCTTTCAAGAGATTCCGGCAAGGCCTCGTCAATCGCAAGATCGCTGGGGGGCG
>JAUZPW010000211.1 GCA_030705725.1 Bacillota bacterium | reverse complement strand
TGAACAACGACGCTTTAAGCAGCGACGATAAAGACGAGCTGTCAAAGCTGGTAGCGTCAACCGCCGCTATCGATCCTTCAAAGGTTACGATCTACGCCTCAGCCTTCTACAATCCTGAGGATCAGGAGAAAGAAAACGGAGAAGCCCATGTCGGCGCGCCTTCCCTTAACTTTATGGCGCTGCTGTTATCCGACCCGACGCTGCTTCTTTTCGCGGGAGCCGGACTTTTAGCGCTGTTGCTTCTGATCTTTTTACTGAAGTCTATAGCGAAAAAACGCAAAAGAAAGAAAGAGAAGATGGCGGAACCGGCAGCTTTGGGCCAGACGGAAAATAAAAAAGGCTTTAAGGGCAAGTTAAAGAAGAAAAAACACAAGAAAGGCGAGCCTGAGGAGGCCGAAGGAGCTATGGGCTTCGGGCCGGACAACAAGAAAATCGAGCAGCCGCCCGAGGCGGCAGCAGAGGAAGAAGAAATACAGCCGCTCAAGAATCTGGAGCCCACCAAGGAAGCAAAGATCAAAAAGGAACTGCAGGAGTTTTCATCGGACAATCCGGAAATTTCAGCGCAGCTTATCAAGAGCCTGCTGAAGGGAGAGGATCGCCATGGCTAGCCAGCAGCAGCTTACAAGCGCGCAGAAAGCCGCGGCCGTTATCGTCGCTCTGGGCGCGGACGTATCCTCCAAAATATACAAGTACCTAAAAGAGGACGAGCTCGAACAGCTTACCTATGAGGTCGCAAAGCTCAACCTTTTATCCTCGCAGGATATGGTGGGGGTGCTCGACGATTTCTACCATCTCTGCCTCACGCAGAAGGTCGTTACCGAGGGGGGAGTTGATTACGCCAGAAACGTGCTTGAAAAAGCCTACGGCACACAGATGGCGAACAACCTTCTCGAACGCATCACGAAGTCGTTAAGGACGAAGGCTTTTGAATTCATTACGAAGGTCGATTACAAAAACCTGCTCGCTGTTATACAGAACGAGCATCCGCAGACGATAGCTTTGATCCTTTCATACGCGAGGGCCGATCAGGCGGCATCAATCATCGCGGAGCTTCCGAAGGACAAGCAGATAGAGGTCGTTGAACGCATAGCGACGATGGACAGAACCTCGCCGGAGGTCATCAAGATCGTTGAAAAGAATCTGGAGCTTAAATTCGAATCAATTGTTTCAGTGGACTTTATGGAATTCGGCGGCGTCAACTATATAGCAAACATCATGAACCACATGGATCGTTCAAGCGAAAAATACATATTCGACGAGCTTGGCCGCAAGGACGCGTCGCTTGCGGACGACATCAGGAAAAAAATGTTCGTTTTCGAGGATATTACGGTTCTCGACGACATGTCGATCCAGCGCTTCATACGCGACGTCGACTCCAAAGACCTTGTATTCGCTCTTAAGGGCGCCAATAAAGAGGTTTCGGACGTTATCTTCAAGAATATGTCCTCGCGTTCGGCAGAAACTATACGCACCGATCTGGAATTTACGCACAACGTAAGAGTAAGCGACGTCGAAGAGGCGCAGCAGCGCATCGTGGGAGTTATCAGGCGCCTCGAAAGCGAAGGCGAGCTGGTTATACTCAAGGGCGGAAAGGACGACATAATCGAATGATAAGCAATGTAATTAAAATCACACAATACCAGCAGGACGAGAATCTTTCTGTATTTACGCCCTTAGAGGAGAAAACATCGCCGTCAGCCGAAAATACGCAACAAACGATTATCGCCGAGGCGCTGCTTAAGGCAAAGCAGATCATAAACTCCGCGAACGAATATTGCACCACGCTTACAAAGAACACAAAAGAGCACTTAAACACCGAATGTATAAAATTAAAAAAAGAGGGCTTCGACGAGGGCTACGGAAAAGGCTTTTCCGAAGGCTCGGCGGCGGGCAACGAAAAAGGCCTCCGCGAAGGCCTGGAAGCGGGGTACCGGGACGGCTACGCGGCGGGGCTCAAAAAAGCGGACGAGGAAAACGTAGTTTACACGGACGAGCTTAACAAAACGCTTGACGAGCTTAAAAGCATGATGGACGAGGTCAACGAAGGCAAGCTCAAAATACTCCGGGAGTTTGAGAGGGATCTTATCGATCTTTCCGTTATGATCGCCGAGAAAATAGTCAAGCAGGAGATAAGCCTCGACACCGATCTTCTCGCGAGAATGGTCAAAAACGCCGTGGACTCTTACAGAAATCAGGTCTGGGTTCGCATTATCGTATCGCAGAACACGGCGGGAGCGCTGATGTCGGCCGACGGCAATCTGATAAACGCGCTGAGCGCGGTTTCAAACAACGTAAAAATAATAAAAAGCGCCGGAATGTCGGATTCCGACTGCATCGCGGAGCTGCCGGACAGGCTTATCGACCTGGGTGCCGACACCCAGCTTGAAAATATAAAACAGGTTATCAAAGCCGCGCTTAAAAGGTCGGAGCAGGAAAACGCGCAGGGGACAATGTAGCCATGGATTTTGAAACAGCTTTCAGAGCTTTACAGGAGACCGATTCCATATGCTACAGGGGAAAAGTTAAAAATATCGTCGGGATGATGATCGAAGCCACCGGAATGGACGCCAAGGTCGGCGACATCTGCACGATGGAGGATCAGCGCGGTGGGCGCAAGATTTCGGCCGAGGTCGTCGGCTTCAGGGACGGGAACCTGCTCCTGATGGCATACGGCGACATCAAGGGAATCGGGCTTGGCAGCGTGATCGAGAATAAAAACCGCAAGCTGCAGATCCCCGTCGGCGATTTTCTTATAGGAAGAACGATCGATTCAAGAGGATGCCCTATCGACGGCGGAGAGCCATTCGAAAACCCCGACTACTGCAACGTCGACGCAGGCTATACGAACCCTCTTGAAAGGCCGAGAATTTTAGAGCCGCTCTGCTACGGGATCAAGGCTATAGACGGCATGCTCACGATCGGCAAGGGCCAGAGGATGGGCATTTTCGCGGGAAGCGGGGTCGGAAAAAGCACGCTGATGGGCATGATCGCGAGAAACGTCAAAACGGACGTGAACGTTATTGCGCTTGTCGGCGAACGCGGACGCGAGGTCAAGGAGTTTATCGAAAAGGATCTCGGCGAGGAGGGCCTTAAGCGCTCGGTTCTGGTAGTGGCGACCTCGGATCAGCCCGCGATGTTCAGGGTCAAATGCGCGGCCGCCGCCACGACCATTGCGGAATATTTCCGGGATCAGGGCAAGGACGTGCTTCTGATGATGGATTCGCTCACGAGGTTCGCGATGGCGCAGAGAGAGGTAGGGCTGGCGGCGGGAGAACCCCCCATTGCGAGAGGATACACTCCCTCGATTTACGCCGAGCTTCCGAAGCTTCTGGAGCGCAGCGGAAATTTCAAAAAAGGCTCGATAACCGGGATATATACCGTTTTAGTCGAAGGGGACGACACAAACGAGCCGATTTCCGATACCGTTAGAAGCATACTGGACGGACACATCGTACTGTCCAGGTCTCTGGCACACAAAAACCATTATCCCGCGATCGACATTAACGCCAGCATTTCCCGGCTTATGAACGACATCGTGCCGGAGGAGCACAAGAAAGCGGCGTCAAGAATCAGAGACCTTCTTTCCGTCTATGAGCAAAACGCCGACCTTATTTCGATCGGCGCGTATAAGCCGGGAATGAACCACAGGCTCGACGAGGCCGTTAAGAAAATAGATTCGGTGAATTCTTTCCTCATGCAGCCGGTAGGTGACAGCTTTTCAATGGAAGATACG
>JAUZPW010000210.1 GCA_030705725.1 Bacillota bacterium | reverse complement strand
CAGGAATAAACTTCGCACATTGACAGGTGTAAAGTATGAGGTTATAGACCGCTACTATAAAGCAAAAAATATTGAAATGGTAGATTTGGATTTTTTAGCAAAAGTATGCTGCGTACTTAACTGTAAAATTGAAGACTTGCTGGAATATGTGAAATAAGCGCGCTAAAAGCGCGCTTTTAAGTGTTATATGTTTGTTTGAGGAAAGAAATAAAACAACAGTAAAAAACTGCTGTTTTATTTCTTTCTATTTATTCCAGCACCGCGCCCCTGTCGGCGGAAGACACCATCCTCCGATACCTTGAGAGCCAGCCGAGGTTTTCTTTCTGCTCCGGCGCCTTCCATCCTGCTCTGCGATCCTCAAGTGTTTTTTCGTCAACCACAAGCGTAATTTTCCCTCCGGGAATATCTATCGCTATAATGTCTCCGTCCTCTACAAGAGCGATGGCGCCCCCCTGCGCCGCCTCGGGTGAAACGTGCCCGATTGCCGAGCCTCTCGTGGCGCCCGAAAACCTTCCGTCCGTAATAAGCGCCACGTCCTTGTCAAGCCCCATACCGGCTAGCGCCGACGTCGGGCCCAGCATTTCGCGCATCCCGGGGCCGCCCCTCGGGCCCTCGTAGCGAATGACTACGGCGTCGCCCTTTTTGATAAGCCCCGCGAAAATAGCCCGCATCGCTTCCTCCTCAGAATCGAAAACCCTGGCTTTTCCCTCGCTTCTAAGCATATTTTCGTCCACCGCCGAACGCTTGACGACACAGCCGCGGGGTGCCAGATTTCCGTATAAAACGGCAAGCCCACCGGTTTCGCTGTAAGGGTTATCGACGCTGCGGATAACCTCTCCGTCCCCGTCCGGCGCTCCGGCAATGTTTTCCCCTACAGTATTGACCGTAACGGTCAATACTTCCGTATTTATAAGTCCTTTTTTTGAAAGCTCTCTCATAACCGACGAAACGCCTCCCGCGCCGTGCAGATCCTCGACGTAAAACGGCCCCGCCGGGCTGAGCCTGCATAGGTTCGGCGTTTTGGCGCTTATCTCGTTTAATATTCCGAGGTCTAGGAGAACGTGCGCTTCGTTTGCGACGGCCAAAAGGTGTAAAACGCTGTTCGTCGAGCAGCCGAGCGCCATGTCGACCGCAAGCGCGTTATAAAAGGCCGTCTTCTTAAGTATATCTCCGGGGCGGATATTTTTTTCTATGAGCTCCATGATTTTCGCGCCCGTTTTTTTTGCCAGCCTGATTCTTTCCGAAGAAACGGCGGGGGCGGTTCCGTTTCCGGGCAGCGCCATCCCTATCGCCTCAAGCAGGCAGTTCATGCTGTTCGCCGTAAACATCCCCGCGCACGAACCGCAGCCGGGACAGGAATCCCGCTCGACCGCCCTGAGCTCCTCGTCGCCGATTTTGTCCGCCATCCTCGCGCCCACCGCTTCGAAAGTTGTCGAAAGGCTGAGTCTTTTCCCTCCGCTTTTGCCCGATAGCATCGGCCCGCCGCTTACAAGGATCGAGGGGATGTTAAGCCGCGCCGCCGCCATAAGCATCCCCGGCACGATCTTGTCGCAGTTAGGGACAAGCACCAGCGCGTCGAAGCAGTGCGCCATAGCCATGGTCTCTACGCTGTCCGCGATAAGCTCGCGCGACGCCAGCGAATATTTCATACCCTCGTGCCCCATGGCGATCCCGTCGCAGACCCCGATTGAGGGAAATAAAACGGGCGTCCCGCCGGCCGAGCTTACGCCTGCTTTTACCGCCTCGGCTATTTTGTCAAGATGGATATGCCCCGGGACGATCTCGCTGAAGGCGGAAACCACTCCGACAAGTGGCCTTCTAAGCTCCTCCTCCGTAAAGCCCAGCGCGCCGAAAAGGGCGCGGTGCGGGGCGTTTTCGGTTTTCCAAAGCATTTTCTGACTTTTAAGCTCCATACCTCTCTCACTCCCGGTATTATTTTTTGAGCCAGCTCATCATTTTTCTGAGCTCCCTGCCGACGGACTCGACCTGATGCGCGGCCTCCATGCGGCGCATCCCGAGGAAATTGGCGCGCCCGCCCGACTTGTTTTCGCTGATCCATTTGCCCGCAAACGCTCCGGTCTGTATCTCGTTTAATACTTTTTTCATTTCACGGCGCGTCTCTTCCGTTATAATGCGCTTTCCCGTAACATAATCGCCGTATTCCGCCGTATCGCTTATCGAGTAGCGCATCATCGAAAACCCGCCGCTGTTAATCAGGTCGACAATAAGCTTCATTTCGTGGACGCATTCGAAATATGCCATTTCAGGAGCGTACCCCGCCTCGACCAGAGTTTCGAAGCCTGCCTTCATAAGCTCCGTCACTCCGCCGCAGAGCACCGCCTGTTCACCAAAAAGGTCTGTTTCCGTCTCTTCCTTAAAGGTCGTTTCGATGATTCCGGCGCGCCCCGCTCCGATAGCCGAGGCGTATGAAAGCGCGATGTCCTTCGCCCTTCCGGAATAATCCTGATAAACGGCGATAAGCGACGGAACGCCCCTGCCCTCCAAAAACTGGCTTCTTACAGTGTGCCCCGGCCCCTTGGGCGCGACCATGATTACGTCCACGTTTTCCGGCGGGATAATCTGATTGTAGTGAACCGAAAACCCGTGGGCAAACATCAGAACATCGCCCGCTTTAAGATTGTTCCTGATGCTTTTTTCGTAAATTTCAGGCTGCGTCTGGTCGGGCGTAAGCATCATGATAACATCGGCTTTCGCCGCCGCCTCCCCCGTTTCGTAAACCCTGAGCCCGTCTTTTTCGGCCTGCGCCCGCCGGTTTGAGTCCGGCCTCAGGCCGACGATAACGTTTACCCCGCTTTCCTTCATGTTCTGCGCGTGCGCGTGACCCTGGCTTCCGTAGCCGATAACTGCGACCGTTTTCCCATTGAGCAGTCCTAAATCGCAGTCATTGTCGTAGTACATGTTTACCATTTTTATAACCTCCAAAATTAATATAAAGTCTTTTCGCCGAGCTCCAGAGCCGCGCCGCCCGTGCGGCACATTTCCATAATACCTTCCCCGCGCATATATTCTATAAACTCGTTTACGGCTTCAGTCCTGCCGGTCATCTCGACTATCGCCGAGCTTTCAGAAAGCGCTATGATCCTGCCGCCGAAAGGCGTGATCTTGTCAAGGAGCCCGGCGTAACCGGATTCCTCGCACCGGGTTTTTAAAAGCAGCAGCTCGCGGCTTATTAGCCTGCTTTCCTCAATTTCAACCGACCTTTTTACGTCCTCAAGTTTTGCGAGCTGTTTTTGAATCTGATCGATCATCGGGCCATCGCCCTCCGTCAGGATGGATATCCGCGAAAGCGAGGGATTTTCCGTTTCACCTACGGTAAGCGCCTTTATATTAAACCCCCGCCGTGAAAACAGGTTCGTTACCCTTGTCAGCACGCCGAAATGGTTCGACACCAGCACCGACAGCATTCCAGAGCTCATATTGAATCCTCCTGCCTTTCGCAAAATATCGTTTCCTCACACGTTCGCCCGGGGGGTATTATCGGAAAAACATTCTCGCTGCCGTCCGTTTGGCAGTCTATAAGGCACGGCCCGCCGCACATTCTTGCTTCTTTCAGCGTGCTTCTTATCATGTTTTTTTCCGTAAGTCTCAGCCCCTTCGCTCCGAACGCCTCCGCCAGCCTGACGAGGTCCGTTTTCCTGCTGAGCGTCGTGCCCGAATACCTTTCGCCGTAGAAGAGCTTTTGCCACTGGCGAACCATGCCGAGCACCCCGTTG
>JAUZPW010000021.1 GCA_030705725.1 Bacillota bacterium | reverse complement strand
CTGCTCTACCGACTGAGCTACAGAGGCAAATTATCGAGATGATGTACAGAATGGAAAATGGCGACCCGGAACGGGCTCGAACCGTCGACCTCTAGCGTGACAGGCTAGCGTTCTAACCAACTGAACTACCGGGCCATTTTGGTGGGAACAACAGGGCTCGAACCTGTGACCCCCTGCTTGTAAGGCAGGTGCTCTAACCAGCTGAGCTATGCTCCCTATTTTGCAACGGCGAAGACTATTATAACTTGCGGGAGCTTTTGTGTCAACCGTTTATTATTGTTTTTTTGAGTTTTTGAGAAGCAGCCTAAGCTGATCCTCGGAAAAACGGTAAACCCGGTCGCAGAACTGGCAGGTAATTTCAGCCTGTTTCTGATCGTTTATAAGCGACAAAAGCTCACTTTGTCCCATACTTATGAGCGCTCGTTCGACCCGCTCTTGTGTGCAGCCGCACACGTATGCCGCTTCTCTTTTCATAAGGATACGGTACGGCCCGACGTTTTTAAGCAGTATATTAAGTATTTCCTCCGGCGTCATGCCTCCGTCAAGCATCTTAGTCACGGGGCCCGCGTCAAGCACCGCTTTTTCAAGAACCGATATGACCGAATCATCGGCCCCAGGCATCGCCTGAAGGATATAGCCACCCGCGGCTTTGACCGATTGATCCCGGTCGATCAATACCCCGAGCGCGCATGCCGTGCCTATCTGCTCGCTTTCCGTATAATAAACCGCTATATCATCGGCAATTTCTCCGCTCAAAAGCGAAACCTGTCCGATAAAAGGCTGCTTAAGTCCGAGATCCTTTATTACGGTTAAAACTCCGTCCGAGCCGACAGCCCTTCCGACGTCAAGCTTTCCGTTCTCATTAAGCGGCAGGTCGACCGCCGGATTCTGCAAATATCCCTTTACGTTTCCGAGATTATCGGCCACCGCCGTAACTGTCCCCAGCGGGCCGCCGCCCTTTATCTGAACCGTAAGAGACGCGTCGTCCTCTTTCAGCGCGTCGCCCATCATTGAAGCGGCGCACAGCGTTCTTCCCAGAGCCGCGGTCCCTACCGGAAGCGTCTTGTGGATTTGCCGTGCTCGTTCAACAATATCTTTTGCCGTAATGGCTGTTGCCTTTACAGTTCCGTCCTCGTTTATCGCGCGTATTAAATAATCCATTATACCTTCCTCACTGCAAAAAAGGTTCTGCCGGCGTCAGTCTCCGGCGCCCTGAATTTAAGTACTGCGTATATTTCGGGTGCTTCGGAAAAACCCGCTTCCTTAAGCGCCGCAATAATTTCTTCCGCATCATACGCGCGCTCGGTGTGGGTTTCCTCGTATCTCCGCCATAAGCCGCTTTCGCGTACAAACAAATCAAAATCATAGCGGCAAAGCTTTGTTCTTTCCGAAAAAGACGCCTGCCAGCAACAGTATACTCCGCTGCCCTCGGAAATAAACGCCCTGCCCGAAATATTCCGCAGCTTAAAAGGCGTGTTTACATCGAAAATAAACAGGCCGCCCGGTTCCAGAAAAAGATGAACTTTCCTGAAGCATTCCGCAAGCTCTTTGTATTTCGTGAGATAATTTATACTATCGAGGCAGCAGACAACGGCATCCACCGTTCCGTAAAGGTCGAGCGCTTTCATGTTCTGGCAAACAAAAACAGGCGGGATTTTAAGGCCCTCGCACTTTTTCCGCGCGCAGTCAAGCATACCGACGGAGCTGTCCGCCGCTATCATCTCATAACCCCGTTCCGAAAAAATCCGTGTAAGCGTTCCCGTACCGCAGGCTAAATCCAAAACAAGCTTCGGCGCGATTTTTTTCCGGCGGAAAACCGCCTCAATAAAATCCGCCCATTTTTCATATGGAACATGACTGTTTAATTCGTCATAATACGACGCCAGTATGGAATATGCTTCAATCATTTTTCTCAAGCGCTTTTTTATAGCCGTCCGCGCCGTACAGAAGGCATTTGTTTACGCGGCTGATAGTCGCGGTGGACGCTCCGGTCTCCCTGACAATATCGCTGTAAACGTGCCCCTCGCTCAGCATCTTCGCGACCTGGAACCTTTGCTCCATCGCCAGGAGCTCCGGAATCGTGCAGAGATCCTCAAAAAAGTTATAGCAATCGTCGACCGACCTGAGCCTCAGGATCGCCTCAAATAATTCATCCAGCTTCTTATCCCTTATTTTGTCGCTCATGTTTAGACCCTCCGCCCTTTCTTTCTTTGGACGCTGCATAACCGATAAACGGCGCTTAAAATATAACGTTACTTAGCTTAAAGCTTTATATGTAAAATTCTTCTTAAAGCAAAACTATTATTAACATATTACTATAAAACAAAAATAAAGGAAAGGTTTTGTTTCTAAATATCGCACGTTTACATTTCCATGGTCGTACGCTGCGATAAAGGCTTTCGGCATGTTTTCTGATTTTGCCTGCTTTAGCATAAAATTCAGTCCGTTGACATACGAAAATACTGTCGAAAACCGTGCAATTGCACGATTCGGTATGGTATAATAATAAAATGACGTTACCGTAACTTTTGGCCGGGGGAAAAAGGAATGCAGAAAGCTTTGGATAAAATCGACAAACTTGATCATAAAACGATAGCCGTTATGGTATTTTTCTTATATATAGCTTCGTGCATTATTCGATCCGTTTTCGCCTGCTTTTCCAAATCTCTTATGATATACCCCGACGAGATACGGTATATCGACATTTCCCGAAGCATATTTAACGGCACCGGCATTCTGGTCCATAACGTTCACATGAATTTCGACCAAATACTTTATCCGCTGCTTATAGCGCCGTTTAACCTTATAAAAGACCAGATTTTGAAGATAAACGCGATTTCCGTGTTCAACGCGGTGCTTATGTCCTCCGTGCTGTTTCCCGTCTTTCTTATCGGCAAAAAAATATTAAAGAGGAACTCCATTGTGCTTCTGCTCGTTTTAACGGTGTTCCTTCTTCCCGATTTGTCCATGACGGCAACGTTTATGTCTGAAAATCTTTTCTATCCGCTGGCCGCGTGGCTCATTTATTTTGCCTTCCGGTTCTGGGACAGCGATAATAACAGAGAAAAAATTATGTACTGCGTACTTTGCGCGGCCTTTTGTTTTTTTGCCTATTTAACCAAGGTTGTGGCCGTTTACTTCGTCGCGGGCTTTGTTTTTTCCCTGGGGTTTGATTCCCTGTTTACAAAAAAGCACACGTTGAAGCAGAACATAAAATATGCGGTTTTGTTTTGCGCAGTCGCTTTAGGCGCTGTGCTGGCGTTTAAGCTTCTAATCTTACTGCTGCTCGGAAGCGGTCACGAGACCTATTCCGGAAACAGAAGACTTTCCGTTTACGACTTAAACACCCTTGTCTATTTCTTATACGCAGCAGTATTCAACATCACGTTTGCCCTTACCGCGTTTTTTTATTTTCCCGTTATTTTGCCCGCGCTTAATTTTAAGCGTCTGAGTAAAAGCGAAAAAAACATACTGGTCTTCGCCCTAGTTTCCCTTCTGACGATGATTGTCATTATAACCTGCAGCATTTCGCTAAACGAAGACTATCCGAAGCTTTTTATGCGCCAGCATACCAGGTACTATTCTCCGCTGCTTATCATTTTCCTCGCTTTATTTTATAAATTGTGCTTTTCTAAAAGTGAAACTGCAGAAACAACGGCTGAGCCCCTGCCCGTTTGGCTGACAGCGGCCCCGCCCGTATTATTCTGTATCGCGGTGGTATCCGTTCTTCGCTTTGTAAAAAATGTATGTATCGACGGTGTGCTGCTGCAGACGTTTTGCACGTTGGGCGAACCGCTCTCCAAAGTCGCCGGGGACCCGAACGAGTTTCACGTGCGGTGGCAGCTCGTGCTCGTCAAATTCTTTTTGATTTTGACGGTCGTGGCGTTTACGGTTATTCTATTTAACGGCAAAACAAAACGCGCGGGCGCGCGGGTTTTTGTAGCTCTGATTTTTACCTTAAGCGTATTCAATAATTTTTACGCTGTCAAAGAGTTCAGAAGAGTTTACAAGCAAAACCCCGGCTTTGTGAAACAGGCGATAGCTGTAAACGATTACGTAAGCAAAGTCAAAGGCAACGTGCTGGTTATTTCCGACGGCTATGATCCCGCGCTTGACACCTTTATCACGGTTCCCGTTTACTGGACCAAAAAAGAAGAAATCAAAAAACTTATCGATGGTAAACGGTTCGTGGACCTTGCCGAGGATGAAATAGTCAGCAATTACCCGTCGATTCCCTATGAAAACCTCGGCACAGTGGATTATATTATAACGGACAACACCGTCAGGCTTGAGGACAAATCAAACAACGAAATCAAAATTGACGGCGTATACGCGTTCAAAGTTTATAAGAATACCGATAATAAGAAGATATATATTGAAAAATGAAAATTTAAATACTGCAAAACAGGTTGGTGATCCGCTTGCGCTTGAAATTCTGCTCTGACAAAAGCGGTGTGTTCGGCGAAATATTCCGATTTGTCATAAACGGCGGTATCAGCTTTATTGTCGATTTCGGAATACTCTATCTGCTTACGGAATTTGCGGGGGTCTACTACCTCGTCTCGTCGGTTATAAGCTTTACGGCGTCCGTTACAGTGAATTATTTTATCTGTGTTTTCTGGGTGTTCAAGGCCGTAAAAAACACCGGCGGAAAGTCAAAGTTCATTTTTATAGCGTCCAGCGCCGCGGGCCTGCTTATAAATCAGCTCCTTATGTGGCTTTTAGTCAGCAAAGCGGGGATTTATTATATGGCCGCTAAAATAGCGGCGACCGCCGCCGTTATGATCTGGAATTACATAATGAAAAGGAAAGCGCTATGCTTTTAATAAAGGAGAGCCAAAATGAGTATTGCTGTGCTTATCCCCTGCTATAACGAAAGCATGACAATAGAAAAGGTCGTACGCGATTTTAGGGATGCTCTTCCGGAGGCCGACATCTACGTCTATGACAATAATTCCGACGACAAAACGGATGAACTGGCCCGCGAGGCCGGGGCAATAGTCCGCTATGAGCACCGCCAGGGAAAGGGAAACGTAATAAGCACGATGTTCCGCGAAATCCAGGCGGACTGCTATATAATGGTCGACGGAGACGACACGTATCCCGCGGCATGCTCACGCGAAATGGCTGATCTCGTGCTGAACGAAAAGGTCGATATGGTAATCGGAGATCGGCTTTCGTCCACCTATTTCACGGAAAACAAGCGGCTGTTTCATAATTCGGGCAATATTGTTGTCAGAAAAGCGGTAAACTGGTTCTTTAAGGGCAACGTTACGGATATACTCACAGGTTACCGCGCTTTCAGCCATACGTTTGTGAAATCGTTTCCAGTGCTGTCAAAAGGCTTTGAAATCGAGACGGAAATGACGATCCACGCGCTTGATAAAAACTTTTACATAAAATCGATACCCGTTCCATACAGGGACAGGCCGAAAGGCAGCGTGTCGAAGCTAAACACCTATTCAGACGGGCTCAAGGTAATAAAAACGGTATTTTCGCTGCTTAAGGACTATAAGCCGTTTCAGTTTTTCTCCTTCATCGCGTTTATGCTGGCGTTATGTGCTGCGGTGCTTATAGCCCCGGTATTGCTGGAATATTCAAGGACAGGTCTTGTACCCAGGTTCCCGACGCTTTTTGTCTCCGGCTTTCTCGCTTTGTCATCAATTCTGCTTTTTTGCTGCGGGTTGATCCTGGATACCGAAAGCAAAAAGAACAGACAAAGCTTTGAGATTCAGCTCAATATAATTGAAGCGCTTTGGAAACCGGGCCCGGATATTAAAGAAGCTCACTTCTGCCCGGACGAAACCGTACAGGCGTTTAAGCGCTGAAACCTCAGAATATATAAAAACGCACAGGCGGGTTTATAAACCGCCTGTGTTTTTTATAATGGTTAACATTTATGTAAAGGTAGTTATTTGCGAATTAAACTACCCACCGAATTTTTTTAGCCAAGGTAATCCTTGAGCTTTTTTGAACGGCTCGGATGACGAAGCTTGCGGAGGGCCTTTGCTTCGATCTGACGGATGCGTTCCCTTGTCACGTTAAATTCCTTTCCGACCTCCTCGAGCGTGCGCATACGCCCGTCCTCTATGCCGAAACGAAGCTTAAGGACCTTTTCCTCTCTCGGCGTAAGGGTTTTCAAAACGTCGACAAGCTGCTCCCTTAAAAGCATGAAAGATGCGGCCTCAGCCGGCTCCGGAGCGTCGTCGTCGGGTATAAAGTCGCCGAGATGGCTGTCTTCCTCCTCGCCGATCGGCGTTTCGAGCGACACGGGCTCCTGGGCTATTTTGAGTATCTCTCTCACCTTTGAAACGTCCATATCCATTTCCTGGGCGATTTCCTCCGGCGACGGGTCATGCCCCAGCTCCTGTAAAAGCTGGCGTGAAACGCGTATGACCTTGTTGATGGTTTCGACCATATGCACCGGAATGCGGATAGTCCTCGCCTGGTCGGCAATCGCGCGGGTTATCGCCTGGCGGATCCACCAAGTGGCATAGGTTGAAAACTTAAACCCTTTGGACTGGTCGAATTTTTCGACGGCCTTTAAAAGGCCGAGGTTTCCTTCCTGGATAAGGTCTAAAAACAGCATGCCGCGTCCGACATATCGTTTTGCTATTGAAACGACAAGGCGGAGGTTTGCCTGCGCAAGCGCCGTTTTCGCCTTTTCATCGCCTTCCGCCATTCTCCTTGCAAGATCGATTTCCTCTTCGGTGGAAAGGAGATCAACCTTACCGATCTCCTTTAAATACATACGCACCGGGTCGTCGATCGCGAGGCCGTCGGCAAGCGCAATCGGGTCTTTGAGCTCCTCTTCCGGAATTTCCTCAATCGTTTCGAGGGCGGGGGGCATAATCTCCTCCTGGCTTTCGGCCTCCTCATCGATAAGAACCTCGATGCCGAGGTTTTCCAGCGTATCGTAAAGCCTGTCTATCTGCTCGCTCCCGAGCTCCAGCTCAAGCGCGGCGTCAGTAAGCTCTTTATAGTTAAGCTTTCCCTTCTTTTTTCCCAGCTCGATTAAATCCTTAACCGTTTGCTTTTTGCTTTCAGGACTGATCATACCTTGT
The DNA here is from genome assembly GCA_030705725.1 of Bacillota bacterium. Taxonomy (GTDB): domain Bacteria; phylum Bacillota; class Clostridia; order Oscillospirales; family Butyricicoccaceae; genus UBA6114. Next base: position 5,906 of record JAUZPW010000021.1, on the reverse strand, counting down.
TTCCTCCAAAACCCTTTATTTCTCTGTACTTTGACTGCGCCAGAAGGAGCGATTCCTCGTCAAGGTTTTCTCCTTTAAGCGACTGCAGCTTAATTATACTTATGTAATCGGACATTGCTTTTTTTATATCAGAACCTTTGACCGGCTTTGAAATAACTTTAGATATATGTGAAATCTCCGCCTCGCTGAGCGAATCCGAAACCGACGGCAGAGTAACGGGCCGCTCGTCCTTATACCTCTCCGCTGCAATATCAAGCACCTTACCCAAAAGCCTCGAAGAAAATTCGGCGGATGAAATCCGGCTCAAAATATCCGGTATAAGCGTCGGATCGTAAAAACAAAGCGATATAATGCCTTCTTCCGCGGCGGCCGAATGAACGTTGCCGTACCGGAATTCGCGTGTTTTCGGCTGGATTGCGCTGGCAGGCGAAAGAATCTCTCTTTTTTCTTCTCTTTTCTTCTTTTTTTCAAAAAGTGAGTATTCCTTTTTAATCTCGTTAAGCATGCCGGAAAGGGTGATCTTTGCTTCCTCGGCGACGCGGGAAGCGTAGATTTCACGCTCTACGGGGCTTTCGACGGTCGAAAGCAGCTTTGCCGCCGCTTTAAGGTAAGAAACCCGATCCTCGTCAAGCCCGAGATTATATTTGGCCCGCAGATCGCACAGCCGGTATTCGATATGGTTTTCGGAACGGCTCAAAAGATTTAGGAAAGCATCCGCTCCATTTGATTTTATGAATTCATCCGGGTCTTTAGCCCCGGGAATGCGCAGTATTTTAACGTTTAGACCCGTCTTTTTCAAAATATTTATCGCGCGAGCGGCCGCTTTTCGCCCTGCTTCGTCAGCGTCATATGAAATAACGGCCTCGTCGGCATACCTGGAAATCAGACGGGCCTGGTCCTCGGTAAGCGAGGTTCCGAGAGACGCCACGGCGTTAGTAAACCCTGCCTGGTGAAGCGCTATTACATCCATATACCCCTCTGCGAGCAGAATCGTCCTGCTTTTCACGTTTTTCGCGATATTTATCGCAAAAAGATTCCTGCTTTTGTTGAATATTGGAGTGTCCGGCGAGTTCAAATATTTCGGAAGAGACTGGTCGAGAACCCTTCCTCCGAAGCCTATAACGTTGCCTCTCAGGTCTATTATCGGAAACATCGCACGGTTTCTGAACCTGTCGTAAATAGAACCCTTCGAATTTTTAACGACAAGCCCGGCGTCCAGGAGCTCGTTTTTTGTAAAACCCTTTTCCATAAGCTCTTTTATAAGCCCGTCCCACGCGTCGGGCGCGTATCCCAGCCCGAAATTCCGGATTGTCCTTTTGGAAAGCGCGCGCCGTTCAAGATATGAAAGCGCCTCTTTCCCCTCGTCTGAAAATAATTTTGCGTGGAAATACCGCGCCGCCTCCGTGCTCGCTGCGTAAAGGCGTTCTTTTTTTGAGGAATCGCCGCCCGTTTTCCCGTCCTCGGGGACTTCCATATTCAAAATTTTAGCAAGAAAACGAACCGATTCGGGGAAATCGAGGTTTTCGATGTTCATAATAAAATTAATAACCCCGCCGCCCTTTGAGCATCCGAAGCAATGATAAATCTGCTTGTCCGGCGAAACCGAAAAAGAGGGCGTTTTCTCCGAATGAAACGGACAAAGCCCGAAAAAGTTTCCGCCGCTTTTTTTAAGGGCGACATAGCGTGAAATAATGTCCACAATATCGCACTTTGCCGTAAGTTCGTCAATAAAGCGATCCGGAATCGACATTTTCAAGCCTCCTTTCGCCCTTTCGATAAAACATATATTTACCAGATTTCAGTAAAACTATACCGCTTTACACCCTTTGCCATCCCTTCGGTATAAAAATATCAGAATAAACAGTTATAGCGTAGCGGTCGGTCATGCCGGCGATATAGTCGCATACTGCCCGCGGCCGTCCGTCGCTTTCGGCGATATCCTTAAACTCCAGAGGCAGCCTGTCCGTATTTGATATAAAATATTCATACAGGCGTTTAAGTATGTCAATTCCCTTTTTTTCCTCGCCTTTGGCCTCGGGATTCCTGTAAACATGCTCAAACATGAATTTTCTGAGCGCCTCCATAGCTTCTCCGTGCTCAGGCTCGAGCCCTACGTCCGAAAGCCCGGAGCTTGCCCTGATTACTGAATGAACAAGAGTATTTATGCGCTCTTTGTGTGAAGAGCCCAGACTGACGCAAATATCCCCGGGTATATCACATTCCTTAAGTATTCCGGCGCGTATCGCATCGTCAATGTCGTGGTTAATATAGGCAATCCGGTCGGAAAAGTGAATTATTCTTCCCTCCAGCGTATCGGCGCGCTTGTCTCCCGTATGACAGCGCATACCATCACGCACTTCAAAGGTCAGGTTCAGCCCCCTGCCCTCATTTTCTATTTTAGTAACGACGCGCACGCTTTGCTCGTTATGTCTGAAACCTTCGGGGCAAATTTCGTCAAGCGCTTTTTCCCCCGCGTGGCCGAACGGCGTGTGCCCGAGGTCGTGGCCGAGGGCTATCGCCTCCGTAAGATCCTCGTTCAGTCCGAGCGCGCGCGCTATGGTTCTTGAAATCTGCGAGACCTCGAGAGTATGCGTAAGGCGCGTCCTGTAATGGTCGCCCTCCGGGGACAAAAACACCTGCGTCTTGTGTTTTAGACGTCGGAACGATTTTGAATGGATTATCCGGTCGCGGTCGCGCATAAAGCAGGTTCTGACCGAACACTCAGGCTCTTCCGCTTCACGTCCCCTGGAGTTTTCAGAGAGAGTTGCGCGTTCCGATAAAATCAGGCGTTCGTTTTGCTCTATTCTTTCCCTTGCCGTCATTAATAAGCCTCTTTTCCGGCAGGCCTTTTTCCCTATATTTTAATATACGCTCTATAATTTAGTTTTCCTTTTTTTATTTAAGAAATTTTTTCGGGAATAAAGTTTTCCCCCTCGTCTTTTGACTCTGCACGCCCCGCCGTAGCGTTTTGCAGCATTGTAAGAAATTCGGGAGTGTTCCGTGAAGGAACGAAAACCGTGAATTTTATATCCTCTTCATACAATATATCGCACGACTGAACGTTAAAATTAACGAAATTGTTTAGAAGTACCTGGTAATCGTGGTAGGAACATTTGCATAAAATCCGGCGGTGCGGCTTTAGCTCAGATATTCCGGCTTCTTTAAGCGCAAGCTTAGCGCATGAGGAGTAAGCACGCGTAAGCCCGCCGGCGCCTAACAGAATACCCCCGAAATAGCGCGTGACTACGCAAAGGACATCTGTAATATTCTCTCTCTGCAAAACGGAAAGAATCGGAAGCCCGGCGGTTCCCTGCGGCTCCCCGTCGTCGCTAGAACGCATTGTACCGTCCCTCAGCAGATATGCGGGCACGTTGTGCGTGGCGTCATAGTGCTTTTTTCTTACTCCCGCGATTTTCTCCGCCGCTTCCTCAGCGGAAGCTACGTTAAATATGTGCCCTATAAAGCGCGACTTTTTTTCTGTCATCTCATATACCGCGTCTTTGGCGGGGATTCTGAGCCCTTCCATGCTACTTCACCCAATCGGAAATCATTTCGTAAACTCTGCCGTCGCATAACGCTTCAATGAAGATGCCCTCTTCTTTATACTCCGCTTTTTTAACCTCTGCGCTTTTATAGAGCATGTCGAGAATCTTCGACGCTCCGTAAGGCAGTGTGAACGAAACGCTGTGCATTTTTTCAGCAAGCACTGAAATTATTTTTTCCTTTAACAAATCAAGCCCCTCGCCGGTCATCGCCGAGATAAGCACAGTGTTTTCACCCTTTGGATAAATGTCTAGGGAAACCCTGTCGCATTTATTATAAACCTTTATTACCGGCTTCTTCTCGTTGTTGAGCTCGGCGATCAGCTTTTCTACCACCTGTTCCTGAGCACGGTGTTCCTGGTTTGAAAGATCGATTACGTGCAGAAGCAGATCGGCGTAGCTCAGTTCCTCAAGCGTTGCCTTAAACGCCTCTATCAGATGGTGCGGCAGCTTTTTAATAAACCCGACGGTATCTGATATGGCGATCTCCTGTGAATCTGATAACCTGAGCAGCCTCGTCGTTGGATCAAGCGTGTCAAAAAGCCTGTCGTTGGCCTCGATCGAGGAGCCCGTCAGAGTGTTCAGGAGCGTAGATTTGCCGGCGTTTGTATAACCTACGATAGCGACCAGCGGAAGGCCGGTTTTCTCTCTTTTCCGGCGTTGGTTTGCCCGAACCGTTTTGACCTTTTCAAGCTCCTCGCCGACTTTTTTCAGGCGTTCGCGCATGTGCCTGCGGTCAGTCTCGAGCTGCGTCTCGCCGGGCCCCCTCGTTCCTATCGGGCTTTTACCGCCGGAGGACGTCTGCCGCACAAGATGCTGCCACATGCCGGTAAGTCTTGGCAGCAGATATTTGTACTGCGCATATTCGACCTGCAGCTTTCCTTCCTTTGTTCTGGCGCGCGACGCGAATATATCAAGTATCAGGGTGCTTCGGTCTATAACTCTTATCCCGATAAGGTCTTCAAGCGCGCGGGTCTGCGACGGGCTTATTTCGTTATCGAAAATTATCAGGGTTGCCGAGTTTTGTGTTGCATACTCTTTGATTTCAAGCGCTTTTCCTTCCCCGATAAATGTTTTGGGGTCGGGGGACTGCCTGTTTTGTATTATTCTCGCGATCGAGACCCCGCCCGCGGTTTTTAACAGCTCTTCCAGCTCGTCCATGGTCTTTTCGTCGGAATTTTCGTCTTCTTCGAGCGCGTGCGATGAAAGTCCCACAAGAACCGCAAGCTCCTCTTCCCGGTTTTCTCTGTTCTCTTCCAAGCTTTATCCTCCGAATTAAATAATATTTTATTATACCATATTTTCAAAATGACGTTTGTTAAAATTTGCCCCAAAATTTGGCTGTTAACTTTTATTCGTTAAAAGACGATATACCATTCAGTTAACAAGTAAAATAAGTTTCGGAGTATGATATATGAGTTCTTTAGCCAAAAGAAGTATAGGCAGGATATTCGCATTGTGCATTCTGATTTTGATAGTTGCCGGAATAACAACGATGACGATTGGGGTTTTCCTGCAATTATCCGAAAACGAAGATTTGAAATCCGATATAATGTTAAATGAGGCAAACCTTATTTTGCTTCAAAAGGAGCTGATCGAAAAGAACATAAGCGCTGTTTTTTCAGATATTAAATATCTTGCTTATTCGCTGAGCTATCAAAATATAAGCTCCCCGGCGGCGTTTTCTCAGCTTGAGGATAACTGGAAGTTCTTTTCCGACAGCAAAAAAATATATACTAAAATAAGGTATATCGATGTAAGCGGAAACGAAAAAGTTAAAATAGAATACTTTCCTAACGGATCAGTGTCAATAAAACCCGAAGAGCTTAAAAATAAAGCGAATAAAAGCTATTATAAAAATTTGTCTAAGCTTCTAAAAGATCAGATTTATATTTCAAGGCTTGAGCTTGATTTCGACGACGGAACCCTCGAAAGACAGCCGGTTATAAGGATGTCGATGCCGGTGTTTGAAAACGGTGCCCGGATGGGATCCGTTGTAATAAGCTATAACGCAAATTACCTGTTTGATGATTTAAGGAACACTGCGCTTACAAGCTACGGGGATATATATTTGCTAAACTCCAGCGGTTATTGGCTTTATAATGACAGAAACGGTGAAAACGAATGGGGTTTCATGTACAAAGGCAGAGAGTTGCTGACTTTTGCGAACGCTTACCCCAGTGAGTGGAGCAGGATAATCGAAAGCGGCAAAGGAAATATTGAAGACAAAAACGGGCTGTTTACCTTTTTCGATGTAAAGCCGTATTACAAAGAGAATAATTACGGAAAAACATCCGTGCTTTCCGGAGAAGATGAATGGCTGCTCGCTTCCGTCGTGTCAAGCAGCAGCAAAAACGGTATTGT
>JAUZPW010000209.1 GCA_030705725.1 Bacillota bacterium | reverse complement strand
TACAATCGATTGGCAGATGAATGTTTCCGCCCATAAAGTTACTTTTTGAATAGAAGAGGCAATCGCTTGCATTAATATACTCAGGCATTCTAACCGGTTTTCCCAGCCCGCGTGTCTGTAAAGGACGGCATTGAAGCAGATTTATCTTAAAGCTGCCGTTTGCTGCGAAGTTTGCCGTAAATTCAATATCGACGGGGTAATCGTATACTTCGGAAAGCAATTTCAGCATATCTTTCATCAAGGCGGGGAAATCCGTTTTCTTTAGCAGTTTTTCGAAACTGAATATATAAGGCATGTTGACGCCTTTATACCCGAGCTCCCTGAGCCTGGATGCCGTTTTTATATCGGGACTTGCGAAAAGGTCTTTTTCCGCTTTAATGCTTCCGGTAAAAATTTCGTCAAGATCTGTCTTTATAAGCGCATTTTCACTGAATGAGATTACGTCGGCGCGATGCTGAGAATACTTTTTTTCGCCTTCGTAGCTTACCGGAGGGATGCGCGAGGGGTCGTCGAGACAGACAATTCTCGCGTAGTCGCCGCCTGTGCGGTCGACCGCTCTGGTGCCGAGCCCGAATACAAGGCGCAGCATGCCGGAATCCACGTTTATGCTTTTATCCCAGACATAGAGATTTGACGAATTTCCGACGCCTGCGACATGAGGAAAAAAATTCTCGCCGTATTGATCCCCGGAAACGCGCTGTACAAGTATTGCCATTTGCTCGTCCATCGTAAAAAGACCCCGGTTCAGCCTGTAGGCAAGAGCGTCTTCGTTCATCGTACTTGCGTAAACGGTGCGGACTGCATGTTCAAAGGCCTCGTAGCGCTCCTCTGGCGTGCCCTGATTGGCGCAGAATACGCTTTCGTATTTCCCCGCGAACGCGTTACCGAAGTTATCCTCTAAAAGCGAGCTTGAACGAACAATAATAGGCGACTGACCGAAATACTCCAGCATACGGACAAACTGCTCCTGAATGTCCTTCGGGAACCGGCCGTGAAGCAGGTTTTCCTTTAATTCGGGAGCGTATCTGAAATAGCCGTCGGCGGTCTTTTGCTTTGAGCGGAGCCGCCACCAACCGTTTTGCACAATATAAGTGTAGAAAATATCGGAGCCGAGGTAATAGGAATCATGCGATTCCATATAGGCTGAAAAACGGTCCTTTCCGTCTTTCTCAAGGATTTTTCTTGCAAGAAGCATGCCGACGCTTTTGCCGCCGATAAAGCCGGTGCCGACTTCTCTCGCGGCGATTGCCAGAATATCACCGAGTGTAAAATACCTGTCGCAAAGCTCGAACATTCTGGATTCGCCGCCTATCAGCATTCGCATAAGCTGCCTTTTTACCGTTTGCTGTTGATCGGGGGCAAGCTTTAGCGATTTTTTCGCATTGCTGAAAACGATATTCCAATAGTCGGGCTTATCCTCGCCCCGCTTTATGTTTGAGAACAGCTCTGAGACCTCAAAACTCGATGTAATACAGTCTGCCTGCTGATCCTGTATCAGGTGCGGGAAAAACATTGTGGGCGAATAGCGCTGCCAGACTTTTAGGGGATGGATATAAAACTTGCCGTTTACCCTGTATAAATCCAGCAGAAGCTGCGTCGTTTCACGGATGCCGGCAATCGTCATATATGTGTGAACGTTTCTGACAATGGCAAAATATGCGACGGTATCGAGCTCAAATAAAAACGGACAGATAACCTTGAAAAAATTCCCTATCATAAGATCCGAATGCCAGTATTTCAGCAGATCAGTCAGACAGTCGAAAACATAAAAGGCCTTTTTACCTTCCTTTTGCGCCATGTTATGGACTTCGGTCGCAAAGCTTTCAAAACCCTTGGTCGCGTCGATATTGTAAACCGCAATGTCCGGATTTTTCTTGAGTATGGGCGCATGGGTTCCGAAACGGACATAAATCAGCTTTCTTTTATCGCGTTTAGCCTGTTTTACGTATGGCGCTACCATTTTGACGTAATCGGACGGGGAATCCACCTGCCACACAACGTTATCGCCCAGCCTGAGGCAGTCGATTACACTGTCAAAGCCTCTTAAACCTGTGCTGACCCTGTCATATATGCCCATAAAGCACCCCATTTAGTTTTTTGCTGGTATGAAATTTAAGTTTGGTATACTAAACTGCGGGGTATTGATTTATAATTAGAATAATAAAATTATGCGGAGAATGAAAAATGGGTTTTTTAAGGAGAAAATTTATGGTTGCGGCGGAGATTATTATCGGCCTTTTGCTGCTCGCGGCAATATATTTTATACAGCCGTATTCGGCGTTAAAATCAGATTTCAGCAAAAAGGTCAATTTGGCGGCGGCGGATATGCGGATAAAGGCTGAGAAATTCACCGAGGAGGATATTGCGAAGCTTCCCGAGCCGGTAAAGAAGTATTTCCGCTGCTGCGGGTATATCGGCAAACAGAAAATGTCGTTTATGAAAGCCGAATTCAAGAATGTCAGCTTTTCGACGGGTGTCGGTAAACCGACGCTTAAAATCGACTACACGCAATATAATTTCGCCCAAAAGCCCCAGAGATTTGCTTTTATTGACAGCTCTATGTTTTTTATACCGTTTCAGGGGTTTGACTGTTTTCAAGACGGTACCGGCAGCATGAAGGGCGTAATTGCAAAAACCTTTACACTATTTGACCAAAGGGGCCCGGATATGGATAAAGCCAGTCTTGTCACCGTGCTCTCTGAAAGTCTCCTTGTTCCGAACGTCGCTTTGCAGGATTATATAATCTGGGAGGCGGTGGATGAGACGCATGCTAAGGCAAAAATAATTTTCAACGGGGTAAGCGCCGGCGGAGTTTTTTCTTTTAATGAAAAAGGGGAGATGACCTCGTTTACAACCGACGACAGGACTGCGGTAGACTTCAGCGGTAACAAGCGACATGTAAAATGGTCGGCTGTCTGCGGCGGTTACAGAAACGATAACGGAATAAAAAAGCCTTCCGAGCTGCGGGCAATCTGGCATTATCCCGAAGGCGACCAAACCTATTTCGACGGAAAAAACGTTTTAATCAGTTTTTATTAACAGCCTTAGTATCAAACGGGGGAACTTAACGTCTGGTTAAGTTCTCCCGTTTTTTATAAAAAAACGCCGTTAGCGCTTTTAAGGTCGCAGAAACAGAATCTGCCGTCGTCAAAGAGCTTATCGGCGGCGCTAAACTCGATTTTCTGGCTGAAAATGGGGCCGTCAAACACAAAAGAGTGAAATTCTCCGTTTTCTCCGCATGGGTCGACGTTACGGGGCAAATCCGACAGCAAGTCCCGGTCAAACAGCCTGCCGGAAAAGCTTTTATCCAGTGAATTTGTGTCAACGCAAGTTATTATTGATTTGAAGCCAAGACCTATAAAGGTTTCGGCGATTTCTTTTGTTTTTCTTCCCCATAACGGAAACACGGCATCTATTTCGTGTTTTTCGAGATTTTTTTCCCTGTATTTCCGTACGTCTTCCAAAAAAATGTCGCCGAACGCGGCTTTTTTTATTCCGCGCTTTTTTTGCCTGAGCATAAATTCCTCCATTTTTGCACCGTACTCTTCGTTTGTGCATTCCGGGGAAAGGTATATTTTCTCGATATTAAGTCCAAGAGAACGGGCCTGTTCGGTAAGAAGGGTTTCCCTTACGCCGTGCATGCTGATTCTGCCGTACTTTTCTGAAACAGTCGTAAGAAGAGTTATGTCGCTGTAACCCTGTTTCTGCAATTCGTAAAGAGCCATGGCGCTGTCCTTGCCGCCGCTCCAGGAAAG
>JAUZPW010000208.1 GCA_030705725.1 Bacillota bacterium | reverse complement strand
TCGAAAGGTATTTCAGCACTTCGCTCATATAATTTGCCTTTTTTTAAGTTTAATGCCTCTGATAAAGATAATACCGTGAAGTATTCTCTTAATAAAAGTCTATACTTCATGGTATTTTTTAATATCGGGATGTGTTCCTTGAAGATGGAGAACCATCTTTTTAGGGAAGTCTTTCCTTAAATGCCGTGCCGTGCTATATAGAAAACTCCGGGGATGTGTGGGATATATATGAAAAAAATTGTATTGGCACCTGATTCTTTTAAGGGTACTTTAAGCTCGCTTCGGATCTGTGAAATTATGAAAGACGAAATTCTCTCGGCGTTTCCGGATTGCCTGGTAATAAGTCTACCCATCGCTGACGGAGGCGAGGGCACCGTAGACAGTTTCCTGCACGCTTTGCCCGGAGAAAAAATAAGTCTTTCGGTAACAGGCCCGTTATTCAATAAAATCCATTCGTTTTACGGCCTTTTCGAAGAAGGTAAAACAGCGGTAATTGAGATGGCCGCAGCGGCTGGACTTCCCGCCGTCGGCGGCGACAAAAACCCCTCCGTAACGACTACCTATGGAGTCGGCGAGCTTATAAAAGACGCGGTGAAGCGCGGTGCCCGCAAACTCGTTGTCGGCCTCGGCGGAAGCTGCACAAACGACGGCGGCTGCGGTCTGGCCGCGGCACTTGGAGTTAAATTTTTAAACGCTTGGGGGAATTTCTTTATCCCGGTGGGAAACACGCTTAGCACGATCTGTGCGATAGACCAAACGGAGGCCGCCCATTTGCTTTCCGGCGTAAGCCTTTGCGCTATGTGCGACGTAGACAACCCGCTTTTCGGAGAAAACGGTGCCGCTTACGTATTCGGCCCTCAAAAAGGCGCTGATGAAGCCGCCGTTAAGTTTTTGGACCTCGGTCTTCGCCATTTCGGCAGCCTTATCGAAAATCTCCCCGGTCGGGAAGGCGTTTCCCTCATTCCCGGTGCAGGCGCCGCTGGGGGGCTCGGGGCCGGCATGTCGGCGCTCCTCGGCGCAGCCCTTATTCCGGGAATAGATGCCGTTTTAGATACGTCGCATTTTGAAAAGCTTATCTCAGGTGCCGATCTTATATTGACAGGCGAAGGCAGGATGGATGCGCAAAGCCTTAGGGGCAAAGCGGTATTGGGGGTTTCACGGCGCGCCGCTAAGATGCATGTTCCCGTTGTCGCCGTCGTCGGCGACGCGCGGGACGATGAGATCGCACCGGTTTATAGTGATGGCATCTGTGCAGTATTTTCAACTAACCGCAGAGCCATCCCTCTTAAGGAAGCAAAGGAGCTTGCCGAAAAGGACCTGCGCTATACGGTAAGAAATATAATCGGAATGCTGAAAGCTTTGGAAAAAAGCTTCTAATCATAAAAAATAAGTAACGGGGGAAAAATTTCCCCCGTGAAAAATATTATAACTGTGTTTCCATCGTTGCTATCATCTTTTTAACCATCTGGCCGCCAATGGGGCCCCCCTGCTCTCCGTTAATCCTGGATGAAACGTCGCCCTTATAATGGTCGTTGTTTTCCTTAACGAACTGCAGCCTGCCGATTTCCTCCGCAGCCTCCATCTTGAGCTGCCTCAGAGCTTCCTTTTTGTCGCGGCTAGCCATACTAACCCTTCCTTTCGGCGCTACTCTCCTAAATTCCGCTGCGCCATTTCAATTGCTTTTCGGACCATACTTCCGCAATCCTTCGACGACACGTCTCCCCATCCTTTGGAATGAACCGTTTCATATACGCCAAGTTCCTTAGCTATCTCTTCTTTTAGTCTTTCCGACATGATGCTTCTGCGTCCGCTCATTCGAATTCCTCCCATATGGTCTGTTTGATTCATATAAAATGAACCAATTTTATTTTTGCCCGTGTGGCGGAATATAAGCTCAAAAATACTGTCCAAATCTGATAAAATCACACTTTCAGACTAATATTTGCAATATTAAATGATAAAATAATATCTGATGCTGAGTTGCAGCGCAAGAGTCCCGATTGTATAGCAAGAGTCCCGGTTTGCAGATGAGAAGCTAGTTTTGCAACATAGAATCCCTCTTTGCAATCAAAAATCCCGTTTTGAAACGAGAAGTCCCGTTGAGATACTTTGACCGGCATAGTATAATGTGTTCGGCAACGTAAAAGGATATGGCAAAGCCAAGGCCGGCTTTCGATCGAATGCTTTTGCAATCGGAAAATCCCGCCCTTGCGTGAGGTTTATGAACTGGTCCTGTCGGCGGCGTGTTCTGAATTACGTTACTTTTTGAGGAGTCTTGGCTTCAGAATGATGTTCTCGGCTGGAACCCGTGAACATCCCAAAAGCTGAAGCAGTTCCTCGCCGTAAAGGAAGCTGAACGCGTCGTATGGACAACGGTCGTTCAGCTTTTTCCTTTTATAGGAGTTGATGTGGTCCATCATGTGGGTGACGCCGCCCTGTGTAAGGTCGGCGAGGGAAGTACCTTTAGGAATTACACGTCGGATCAACTCATGGTTGACCTCCAGTGCACCCTTCTGGTATGGAGCGCTGGGATCGCAGTAAAAGATTCTTGTACGGAGGACGTCGTCCTGATAGGGGCCGTATTCGATGGCTCTGGGGTTTGAAAATTCGCTGCCGTTGTCCGTGAGGATGACTGGGAACAGCGTTTGAAAGTTTTTTCTTTTCAACACGGCGAACAGATCTCCGAATATATCGATGACAGACTGGGACGTGTTGGCGTCACGCAGGAACGCTAGCATCAAGCTCGTATCCACAAAATGCACCGTGAGAAGGCACTTTCCGCTTCCCTTGGCGCCCATCAAGGAATCCATCTGGACGACATGGGTATCCGGATATTTGTCCATGAATTTCAGGAAGTCCTCGTAATTCCGGCCGATGCGGCAGCCTCTGTCCACCTTGAATTCAGGTTTTTTGTAACGCGGACGGAAACGGACTTTTCTTGGAAGGTCAATGCTGCGCACATCGAACAGGCTGGCGTCGATATAGCTGTAGATAGTCCGTTCGCTACACATCAGCTCGTCCTTGCGGTCCGCGTAAATCTGGTGAATAGACTGGCCGTTTTTCACCAGCGGCGAGATGATGCTGTTGAGACGATCCAACTCGTCCTCAGAGGAAAGAATGCCACTTCTGGCCTCGGAGATTGCTCGCATGGAAGCAAGCTGTGCTTCCGCAGGGTCATAAACGCTCTTCTTGAGCGTGCATTTGCCGTAGTCGGCACAGCCGTTACAGACGTAAGGCGGCTTCATCTTTACAGTACAGACCTCTTCCTGAAACTCGCTGCAGCAGTCATTGCAGCGATTGCACAGCTTGCAGTATGCGGTGGACTTATGTGTGCAGGCCTCCGTCGGGCATATGTTCTGCTTCTTACAGTCGGTGCGTTTCCGGCAGGCGTTGTATGGCCAGCCGGAATACCCCGTACGTTTTTCAATGGCATGCTTTTTCACTTCCTTGGCGATGGCAGTCCGGTCTTTGCAGAGTGAATCCGCAATAACGGTGAATGACAGCTGTTCTTTTAAACCAAGGGCAATATTCATTCTGTCTTCATATGTAAGAAACTTTGACATGGCGTCTCCTTCCCGCCGCCGACCGATCAAGGATAACGCCCTGGCGATAATTGGTCAACAAAAGGCGGGCTAACTGCTTTAAGCAGTCTCCCGCAAAAAATGTCTGTAAGGAGAAAATCCCGGCATGTTTCGGCGACCCAATGTCACGTATATGCCGAGGCACCGCTGGCTCCCGCCGGGATTTTCATTTTTCAATTAACG
>JAUZPW010000207.1 GCA_030705725.1 Bacillota bacterium | reverse complement strand
TCAAAAAGGCCAGATCGTAAGCCGGACGCTTGCCCAGAACAAAGCAGTCAGCTTAACCCTTTTCGCGTTTGATAAAGGCGAAGAAATCAGCTCCCATGAATCGAGCGGCGACGCTATGGCAGTTGCATTTGACGGCGCCGGCCTGATCACAATCGGCGGCGGAACCTATCCCATAAAAGCCGGTGAGACCATCGTCATGCCGGCTCATGTTCCCCACGCCGTATTTGCAGCCGAGCAGTTCAAAATGCTGCTGATCGTAATTTTCCCGCAGCCGGATGATAAATAATAAAAATAATGATTTGTACGCTTGACAAAAACATTTATTGCCTGTATTATCAATATGGTGCTCTTGCACAAAGAGTATATATTTTTTTAATGAGGTAACCAAATGAACCAAGACAAGACCATCGTTTGCAAAGATTGCGGACAAGAATTTGTTTTCACAGCGAGCGAACAAGATTTTTACGCCGAAAAAGGATTTATGAACGAGCCCACTCGCTGTAAGAGCTGCCGCATGGCGCGCAAAAATGGTGGCAGACAGTCATCCGAGAGAGAGATGTTCAGCGCTATTTGTGCTGATTGCGGCAAAGAGTGCAAAGTACCTTTCCAGCCCAGGGATGACAAACCGGTATACTGCAGCGATTGCTTTGCGGCAAGAAGATAGTTTAACTAAAAATTAAAAGTCTTCCAAAATACACCTTGAAAAAGGTGTATTTTTTTTGTTTTGATTCCTGCCTCCCGGATACCAAACGTTAATAATCTTCTTCCATTGTGGGAATAATAATCCAAAATCCCTCCCCCGGGATGCTCTCTCCGTATTGCCGATTTATATAATTATCACAATTTCCCGGAATAGATATTAAATATTTTGGACTTTTGCACATCTTGCCGAAATTATAAAATGAATTTGTAGAAAATTACTGATTTTTCTGTCAGGGGGGGGATAACTTGTGAGGTTGGACAGGGAGATATCTGCTTCTCTGCAAATTCTGATCGAGAACAACGGGTATCTTACTGCCACAGATTTGATTAAATTTCTCGGCGTTCCCAAAAGCACTGCGTATGATTTGCTGACGGCCTGCGGCGCATTTCTGTCCGATAAAGGATTAACTCCGCATAAACCGAGAAGCAAAAGGGTAATAAGGCTTCCCCTCGCGGAATTATCGGAAATAAAAAAAATTCTCGATAACCCCGTGCCGGAAGAGTACGATTACTCGATATCCGAACGCAGACTTTACATCCTGCTGAGACTTATCGAAGGAAAAGAAACCAAAAACCATTCGGTGTGCGACTTGTTCAGGATCAGCAGAAACACCTGCATAAGCGATATTTTGGCAGTAAACAAAAAAATCGCCGAAAACGGTTTTAACGTCTTAGTCTCCTCGTCTTCAAACGGTTATGTGTTGTCGGGCAGCGAACATGAAATAAGGCGTATCGCTTTCTGGGCCGTAACCGAAATGCTGTACAGAAATCCTCTGGACTCCGATTGTTCGATGCGGATGCCGGGAAGCCATAAGTATGTGCTGTATGGATATGACTACGTAAAATTAAAAAAGACCGCCGTGGATTTTTCCGACGCGGCTCTTAATCTGTCGGTACATCTGGGCTTCCAGTCCTGCCTCGTAATCGCGTGTCTCGATTCAATATCGGCCTCGAGAATCTTAAAAAAACGTTTTCTTGAGCCTTCCGAGGAAAGCGACGCCAAAACGTTTTTTCATACCGACGACAATCTCAAATGGATATTGATTAAGGGGAAAACCGCGGCCGCTCTAAGAGAGTTCGTCTTGTCCGACAGCTCTGTCGGCGAAAGCGATAAAGAAAAAATTATAGGCCGCGAAAACGAAGAGCTACTCAGAATAGCCATCAGCGCCGCTTCGCTCAACGAAGAATATCCCGAGCAATATAAATGCGGGGGCGTCAGTTTCGAGTCAGCCGCCATGGAACTTGTCTCGATGTTTGAAATAATGTCGGGGAGCAGGTTTTCAGATAAAAGGGCCGCCTCTGAAAACCTTGCCGGGATTATCACGGGAGTAAGGCTGAGGACTCTTTTCGGTTATTCCTTCAAAAACCCCGGCCTTGAGGCCTCCCGAGGCGGCTATCGCTACATTTGCGGCCTGGCCGGGCAGGCGATAGATAAGCTGCCGAGTTTGAAGTCCTTTTTCACGGATAAAGAAAAAGAATATATGGCCTTCCAGCTTATAGGCCTCCTGCTTAACGACCTGACCGCGAATCCCGACGGCGCGTCCAACAAATGGAAGCCTAAGAAGATAGGCGTAATCTGCGCAAACAGCGTGGGGACCGGCGCGCTTATAAAACAGCAGCTTGACGTAATGTTTCCGAACGCGACGGTGGAAGTAACTCCGCTTAATGAGCTTTCCGAAGGCGGCACTCCCCGGAAATACGACCTGATAGTCTCGACGGTCGACCTCGGCGAAAAGGCGATGCCTTATATAAAGGTTCACGCTTTTCTCTCAGAAGCGGACAGAAACAGGATCGGCAGCGCGCTGTCCGAAGGAGGAAGCGTCAGCGATCTCACCGAAGAGCTGGTTTCCGAGATAGAAGAAGAAATCAGCAATCTTGTCGGCCGTGACGTTTCAGCCGTCGTAATGGACAGGATGAATCAATTGTTTCTTAAATACAATGTAAAAACTTTTAATAAAAGAGGATATATGTTAAACGATTTAATTTCTCTGGAAAGAATCCAATGCGTCGACGAAGTAAGCGATTGGGAAGAAGCGCTGAATCTTGCAGCAAAACCGCTGATTGACGACGGGAGTATTGAACCGAAATATATTGACGCGATGATACAAATGGTTAACCGTTACGGGCCGTATTTCATTCTGGCTCCCGGGATAGCGCTGCCGCACGCGCGCCCCGAGGACGGTGTCAATAAACTCGCCATGTCTTTATTGAAGGTAAATAAAGCGGTCGTGTTCGATGAAGAACATTACGCGAATTTGTTTTTCGTGCTGGCGAGCGCGGACGGCAAAACACATCTTGAGGCGCTTAAACAGCTGTCTCATTTGTTTATGAACGACGACGCCATGCAAAAATTTCTGGCGGCGAATAACGCTCAGGAGCTCTGGGAGCTGCTTAATTAACTGCGCGGCCATTTTAGTTAAAGGGGTTAATCTTAAGAAAAGGAGGTATTGGTCAATGAAAATTTTGTGCGTATGCGGTACGGGGCAGGGTTCAAGTCTTATTCTGCGAATGAGTATAGAAGAAATGCTCAAAGAGAGAAAACTTAAGGCGGATGTCGAACACGCCGACGTTTCCATAGCCTGCGGCGACCGCTGCGATTATATCGTAACATCCAGGGAAATTGCCGGAAGCATCACAAACCACCACGCGAAGATCTATCAGATAACAAATTATATCAATAAGAAAAAACTGGGCGAAGAGCTCGCTGAAATGTTCAACGAAATAGCGCAGTCGCAGAAATAGCTCAGATATTAATAGCTGAAGAGCGCTATGAAATCTAAGGAGGCATAATAATGCAATTATTTATCAACATAACAACCTGGCTGGCAAACAATTTCTTCGGCACTCCGACCTTCCTTCTTATGATCGTTGTTTTCCTGGGCCATGTACTGCAAGGCTCGAGCAAAGAAAAGACCATCACCGGCGCAATAAAAGCAGGCATAGGCTTTCTCGTAATCAATGCCGGCAGCGGCGTTATTACCGGCGCGCTCGGCGTATTCCAGCCGATGTGGGCCGAAGTCTTCGGGCTTTCGAACTCCACTTTGGGCAGCAATTTTATGGGCTACGCCAACTTCACCGCAAAATTCGGCAGCGCGGT
>JAUZPW010000206.1 GCA_030705725.1 Bacillota bacterium | reverse complement strand
CAGCGCCGAATATTCTGTCATCGGATGGCCTGATAAGAAAAGCCCGGTGCTCGCTTTTTCCATTGCGAGCAGCTCTCGCTGTGAGAATTCTTTTATATCCGGCAAGTCAATCTGATTTAACGAGCTGTTTTCAGCGCTCCCGAAAAGATCCATCTGACCTTCTACGTTTTGCCTGCGCGCATTGCCGACGGAATCGATAACACGATCGTAAACATTCATAAGCTGCGAACGCCGCGCTCCGGTCGAATCAAAAGCGCCGCAGCGTATAAGGCTCTCAACCGTCCTGCGGTTTATATCGTATTCGGCCATTCTCTCGCAAAAATCCTGCAGTGATAAAAACGGCCCTTTTTGGTTGCGTTCTTCCATAAGCTTCAGGATAAACGACCTGCCGATGTTCTTAACCGCCGCAAGCCCGAAACGTATATTTTCACCGTATACGGTGAAATCGGCGTCGGATTCGTTTATATCGGGAGGGAGCACGGTAATTCCCATATCGCGGCATTCGGCTATGTACGCCTGTATTTTGGGGGTAAAATCCAAAACAGAGGTCAAAAGCGCCGCCATGTATTCCCTTGGATAATGGCATTTAAGATAGGCCGTGCGGTAAGCTATGACCGCGTAGCACGCGGCGTGGGCCTTGTTGAAGGCGTAGTTCGCGAAATCCATTATTTCATCGAATATAGCTTCGGCAGTGTTTTTATCGACGCCGTTTGCGACGGCTCCCGCGATTCCCTCTTTTTCATTTCCGAAAATAAAGTTTTCGCGTTCTTTTATTAAAGCTTCAAATTTCTTTTTTGACATTGCGCGCCTTACCATATCGGCCTTGCCTAGGGAATAGCCCGCAAGCTTGCGGAACACCTCCATTACCTGTTCCTGATAAACCATGCACCCGTAAGTTACGGACAGTATTTCGCGAAGCTTCGGATGCTTGTACGTTACCTGGCCGGGATTTTTTTTGCCGGCGATATACTTTGGGATATACTGCATCGGGCCGGGACGGTAGAGCGCGACGACGGCGGTAATATCCTCGATGGATTGCGCTCCCATTCCGGTGACCACACTGGTCATTCCCGCGCTCTCGAGCTGGAATACCCCGGATGTTTTCCCATCCGCAAGCATTTTGAAGGTTTCCCCGTCGTCGTCGGAGATTTCTTCAAGAGAAAATCCGGGTTCCTTCCTGCACACCATATCCGACGCGTCCTGCATAACAGTAAGGTTTCTGAGCCCCAAAAAGTCCATTTTGAGGAGGCCGAGCTCCTCAAGCGCCGTCATCGTATACTGCGTTACAACCGATTCGTCGTTTTTCGAAAGCGGCACAAATTCATAGACGGGCGACTTTGTGATAACTACCCCCGCGGCATGCGTGGAAGCATGCCGCGGCATTCCTTCAAGTTTTATAGCCGTATCTATAAGGTTTTTTATAGTTTCGTCGGAGTCGTAGAGCTCTTTTAGCTGCGGCGACACGGTAAGCGCTCTGTCAAGCGTTACGTGCAGCTCGAACGGAACCATTTTGGCGACCGCGTCTACCTGGGCGTACGGTATGTCAAGCGCCCTGCCGACGTCCCTTATAGCGTTGCGGGCCGCCATTGTGCCGAAGGTCACGATCTGCGCCACCTTGTCATGCCCGTATTTTTCTATTACATAATTTATGACTTCCTGACGGCGGATATAGCAGAAATCTATGTCGATATCAGGCATGCTGATGCGCTCCGGGTTCAGGAAACGTTCGAAATAAAGCGAAAACTTAATAGGATCGATATCTGTTATTTCGAGGCAGTAGGACACCATGCTTCCTGCGGCGGAGCCCCTGCCGGGCCCGACGGGAATTCCGCTGCGTTTCGCGAACGAAATAAAATCCCCGACTATAAGAAAGTAATCGACAAACCCCATCGACCGTATCATGTCAAGCTCGTAGAAAAGCCTCTGGCGTATGCTTTCGTCGGCTTCGGGATAACGTTTTCGAAGCCCCAGAAGACAAAGCTCTTTAAGATAAGAAAACGCGTCCTTATTGTCGGGAACTTTGAATGCTGGCAGATGATATTTGCCGAACTCAAACTCGACATTGCATCTTTCGGCGATTTTAAGCGTATTTTCTATGGCCTCGCCGTTATTCTTGAAAAGCGCTGCCATCTCGTCCCCGGATTTAACAAAGAATTCATCCGTCTGAAATCGCATGCGGTCCTCGTCCGTTATTACCCGGTTTGTCTGAATGCAAAGCAGGACGTCCTGTATTCTGGCGTCCTCACGGGTTAAATAATGGCAGTCGTTCGTTGCGACAAGCGGAATCCCGGTTTCCGCGGATATACGAATGAGGGCGCTGTTTACCTCCTTCTGCTCCGGAATGCCGTGGTCCTGAAGCTCAAGGAAATAATTTCCCTTGCCAAAAATTTCTAGATACGAAAGCGAGAGTTCTTTCGCTGCGTCATACCTGCCCTTGAGTATCAAAGAAGGAACGGCGCCCGCTATACAGGCCGACAGCGCAATCAGTCCTTTTGAATGCTGCCTTAAAAGCTCCAGATCAATACGCGGCTTTATATAAAAGCCCTCGGTAAAGCCGGCGCTCACAAGGTAAATAAGATTCTTATATCCCTCGTTTGTTTCGCACAGCAAAACCAGGTGATTGGATTCTGCGTCGAATTCATGCGTTTTGTCAAATCGTCCGCGCTGAGCGACATATACCTCACAGCCTATAATCGGCTTTATGCCCTTCTTTTTAGCGGCCTTATAAAAATCTATCGCCCCGTACATCACGCCGTGGTCGGTAATCGCGCAGGCGTTCTGCCCAACGGACAAAAGCCTGTCCATCAGTGAATCGATGCGGCAGGCGCCGTCTAAGAGGCTATATTCGGTATGGAGATGCAGATGGATGAAATCTTGCATTAACCCTTGTCCTCTTTCAGTTTATCGGAAAGCTCGAGAAGCCTTCTCAGCCTATGGTTTAACCCGGGTTTGCTGACCGGGGTTTTTGACAGCGCTTTAAGTTCGTTAAGCGTGGCGTCCTGATTTTCAAGCCTCAGCATGGCCGTCTCGTAAAGCTGTTTGTCAAGAGTTGCAATACCTAGCAAGCGGTCTATTTTTTTTATTGCGTTAACCTGTCTCAGCGACGCGTTTACGGTTTTTGAAAGATTGGCCGTTTCGCAGTTTACCTGCCTGTTCACGGTATTTCTGAGCTCCTTTTCAACCTTCGTCTGCATCAGGCGCATGGCGCAGACGGGAGCTCCGATAATTGTCAGAAAATCCTCGATATGCCCGCTGTCTTTAAGATAAATCACGTATTCGTTCTTTCTCTTTAAGGTTTTCGGTGCCAAATCAAGGTCAAGCAGAAGCGAGATCATTTCCCGGTTCAGCGTAAGATGGTTTGTAGAGAACTCCAGATGGTATTTTTTGTCCGGGTTCATAACGGCCCCGCCGCTTAAAAAAACGCCGCGCAAAAAAGAGCTTATGCAGCATTCATCGTCGATTATAGCTCGGTTTAGGTGCAGCGCCGTGTCTTTGAATTCGTAGCCAAACGCTGTAAAGACCTTTCCGAGCACCGATTTGTCCGTAAGCTGAAAGGTCGTTTTAGCAGACGCGGCGAAAGCAGGCATCTCAATCTTTAGCGCTTTAGATAAAAGCGTCGGCATTCTTTTAATAAGCGCCGGATTTGACGTTGTAATGCGTATCTCGCGGCATGAAAACGCAGTTGCGTAAAGCATAAGCCCGTACATCTCGGCGGTCGCGCAGCAGGATCGGGTTATGCCTGTTTTGCAGGCTTCGGTTTTCACATCTGAAGAAAATGACAAGCCTAAAGCCCTCCCGTGTAAATATT
>JAUZPW010000205.1 GCA_030705725.1 Bacillota bacterium | reverse complement strand
GCCTTCGTAGGAAAGAAAGTCCGGCCTGACGGCCTTTCCGTCAAGCGCGCCCGCCATTTCAACAAAAGATCTGAGCCCGCATTCCGCGGCCTTTTCGCAGAATTCCTCGCCGAAATTCAAAAAAACAGAAAAATCGCCGGATTTCATTGCCCCGACCGCGCGCGCGTCGAACTCAGGCCCTTCGGCGCAGTAGCCGTAGGGGCCGGAAGGCGTCAGTTTATGCGACAAATCGCCGCTTGCCACTATAACTATTCTTCGGGAGAGCCTGTCCGAAACATCGCTTATACATTTACCGAAACGGTAATGCTCCAAAAAAGTAAGACCTGAGATCGACAGCCTTATGAGCTTATATTCTTTCTTAAAATAACGGTCTATAAAATAAAGAGGCACCAAAACGCCGTGATCCAAAGACGGGTCGCGTTCGCCGAGAGTTCCGGCGGGAATGCCGTTTAGCTCAGCCTCCTCACCGAGAGCTTCCGCAAAATCCGCGTCATATTTCTTTTCCATTATAACGCCGGGCACGCCGAAATTCTTAAGGCTTCCGCGGGCGGAGCGGCCCGGGGAAATATGGATATAATCCCCGTAAATTACGGAATGGGGCGAGATAACGATTATAGTTTCAGGCGACGCCTCCGCGATTTTTTGCCCGATTTTCTCATATGCGCGGACGGTGCTCTTGATTCCTGTTTCCCGCCCCTTTCCCACTTCCGGAACAATCAGAGGCGGATGAGGGACAATAAACGCTCCGAGCAGCGGCATTTGAGGGCTCCTCTCAACATAATTTTTATGCTTTTATTATATCACTTTTTGACTTTTTAATATATCTGCGCGCATAAATCAGGGCAGACATTGATTCAGAAATTTCGACAAAATAACTGTTTATTTCAGTTAAATGAGTTTGTTTCCACCGAGGCTATGCCGCTGAAAAAAATATATTCATAGGTGCACCTGCCGAAAGGATGCTGTTTTTTGCCGGAGGGGAACAGGAGGTACAGCTTTATCCCGTCTCTGAGGACGGACACCAGTATCCCGGTATGTATTTCGCCGCAGGCAAGCCCTACTTTTATGACCTTGCCGTGAAGACCATCGAATAAATGCTTCTCTTTTTCATGGGTCAGCGCCGCAAGGGTGGTTTTGTCATATTTTTTTGCGTACAGCATACGTTTCACCCCATCCCCTTATTGAATCTTATGCGAAAGGATTAAAAAAGGTTATTTGCACAGGGAACCTTGCGTGAAGATTGTCATAATATGTAGTGAGCGTTATCGCTACTCAGGACACCGCAAATTTGATAATCAATACTGGAGGATCAACTTATGCCTTATTATAATGGAGACGACGAATTCGAAGGCGGGCTCAATTGCATCGAAGAGGCAATTGAAAGAAATATCGGCCGCATCGTAATCGTTTATACTACCTGCGGCGGCGCCGCAGGCTCAGGCTTCACCGGCCTTTTAGCTTCATGTGAAAGAGACTGCATAAAGCTTGTCACCACGCTTCCCGCTCCTCCCCCGAACCCGTTCCCGGCCTGCAACTGCGGCGCCGGTGCAAATATCTGCGGCGTAAATAACTATGGCGGAGGATACGGAGACGGATTCGGCTCCGGAAACTACGATGGCGGATATAACCTTGGCTACGGAGGCGGCTATATGGGCGGCCGCGGCTTCAGAAGAGGCTGCTGCGGGCGTCGGCGCGGCTACGACGGAATGGGCAGATGCTGCAATCCGTTTGGCAGCACAATTCGTATACCGATCTGCCAGATCGTTTCTATCGTCACTGCAGAGCCGTAATAAAAAAAGCAAATGCAAAAAGGCCGCCCCAAACGGGGCGGCCCAGCGCTTCAAAACGAACAGGTTCGTTTTGAGACTAAAGTGCGTCAAGCCTGTATAACAGGCTTGACAGTGTGTCTTTTTCGACGCACATATCGCCGAAAAAGACTAAATTTAAGTTTTGAAAAACTTGTTCACACTCTCTTCGTTTCGCGCAAAGCAAGTTTTTCAAAACGCGCCTGCAGGCGCAGGGTGCACAGAAAACCATAAACAGAGTTTGTTTACAGTCTGGGCCGCCCCCAACGGGGCGGCCGATTTTTGTCGGGGAATTATTATTTACCACGGCTATAGTCCGGGGACGGTCGGGCGCGCTTACTCTGCCTTGCTTATCGTTATCCGGTTACGTCCGCCCTGCTTTGAGAGGTAAAGCGCCTCATCGGCTTTTTTTATCATTTGCTCAGCGCCGAGTTTTCCGCTTACCTCCGCGATTCCTATGCTGACCGTTACGCCGCCGAGGTCGGCATTTTCCCCGTTTTTAAGCGAGTCCATGAACCGGCCTAAAATCCGGCCGGCTTCCTCGGGCTCTGCGGCCAGCACGCCGATAAACTCGTCCCCGCCCCAGCGAGCCGCTATACCGTATCCGTCCATTGTTTTGCGCAGTTCTCCCCCGACCATCGCGAGGACCGCGTTTCCGAACATGTGACCGTGCGAGTCGTTTATATCCTTAAAATGGTCTATATCGAACATGAACAAAACTTTTTTATGATCGCGGTGCTTCCGGACAAATTCAGCGTACTGCTTTGAGAAAAGCTTTCTGTTTGAGAGCCCGGTCAGTTCATCGGTATTTTCTATCGCCACTATGCGCTGATTGTAATTTATAAAAACGGCTGTGGTAACCATGATGCAGACCGCAAGCGAAATGATCATAAAGATCACGTTGCTTTTTATCCGCTTTTGAAACTCGCTGCTGATTGAGTTTGTGTCTTTTTCAAGAATCAGGTACCAGCCCAGGGTATCGTCATACTTCGTTATAAGACATTTTCGCTCGCCGACGGAGGTAAACCACCGCATTTCGGGCTTATCGGACCGGTTCATATTGATCTTTTCCCTGATTCCGGTGCGTTCCGCCAGTTCATCTTCGTTAACGAAAATATCGGTGCTCCCCGCGAACGAGTTTACGGAACCGCCCACATTGATTATGTAGACCGACAGGCCGTAGTCTTTTTCGTAGGAGCGGATAGTATCCTCAATAAGGCTGACCTGAAGCCCTACTCCGATTACTCCCAAGAGTTTGCCGTCGTTACTCTCGACGCGGAAGTTTACAAATACCGTGACGCTATTGAGGTTAGCCTGGTTGGTATCAACCTGCAGATCGTACTCGTGGCCGGAATTGACAAAATTATAATACCAGACGTCGTGCTTGTCGCTTTTTGAAATTGTCTTATTTAAACCGTCCTGATAATAATAGTTTCCGGACTGCGCCGATACGCAGAACACCGTAGTATAGTCATATTTCTCCTGATAGGCTTTAAGATAGTTGTAAAGCTGCCCCAGATATGCATTGTTTCCGCGTTTTTCCGGCTCCCTCATCAGCCACGTTTTCAGGAACTCGTCGTTTGCCATCGTCTTCGAGACCATGACCGGCTTGGTCATCGAATTCTCGATATGCTTTGAGATATCCGTATCCGCAAGACTTAAAACATTCTCCAGATGTTTTTCCGCCAGGTCCTGATATGCTTTTGTGTCTTTATAGACCATTCCTATAAAACCGACGACGACAGACAGGATAATTATAAGATTGCTGACAAGCAGCATATGTTTTTTCACGTTAACCCCCTACCGGCGAGATTTTGCTGTCGGGTTCGCCCCTATTATCCGGCAACAGATTTCCGGTTATTGCCTCGGATAAAAATTCTATCACTTATTGGCTTTTTAGTCCAATAATTTACATCGCAAAAAGGCCCAAAGCCGAATTGACTTTGAGCCACTTTGTGGATTTTATAAAGAATCCGGGACAAGGGTATTCGGGGCGGTCAAGCGTTTTCGGCTTT
>JAUZPW010000204.1 GCA_030705725.1 Bacillota bacterium | reverse complement strand
CGTTCGTCCTGAGCCAGGATCAAACTCTCTAAAAAATTGTATCTTAAGTCCTCTCAGACCTAAAACCTTTTTCAGAGCCTTTTCTTGGCTTATCTTTGCGCCCATTTCTGAGCGTCTTTTCTTCTTGAGTATCTCTACTCTCAAAGGTATTTTCAGGTGCTCTCGCTTGCATATCGTTGTTTAATTTACAAGGTGCTATGCGTCTTAGAACGCTTTGTTTTTTGTGCTCCGTCCGTGACGCTCCATTAGAATAACACTACTGAATCCGTTTGTCAACCACTATTTTAATTTTCTCTGAAACTTTTCTATTATACGCACGAATTTCAAAAATATTACGCTTCGCTATATATAATGTATGCAGCGGGACGGAAATCTGCAATCGCAAATTTTCCGTCCCGTGTATTACCAGCTTAAAAACTTTAATTAAACTTCAAGCTTATGTCCATCGCTCTTACCGTGTGTGTAAGCGCTCCGATTGAAATCAGATCCACGCCCGTCTCGGCGACAGCCTTTAAATCGCGATCGCCCATATTGCCGGAGGCCTCCGTCAAAGCCCGCCCTCCAATATGCAAAACAGCCTCTTTCATTTGCTCGTTCGTCATATTGTCGAGCATAATGATGTCGGCTTTCGCCGCCAACGCCTCGTCAACCTCGGCAATATCGGTAGTTTCAACTTCTATTTTAAGCGTATGCGGTATACGTCGGCGTACAGCTTCGACAGCGGGAATAATTCCGCCTGCGGCAGCTATATGATTATCTTTAATTAGTATGCCGTCAGATAGTCCTATTCTGTGATTGCTGCCGCCGCCTGTCCGAACCGCGTATTTTTCCAAAATCCGCAATCCAGGCGTTGTCTTTCTTGTGTCGGCAATCCTGGCCTTAGTGCCGGATATCGCAGCGACAGAGCGCGACGCTGCGGTCGCTATTCCGGACATATGCTGCAAAAGATTAAGCGCCGTACGCTCTCCGGTAAGCACCGCGCGTGCCGGCCCCTCGATTTCC
This sequence comes from Bacillota bacterium, assembly GCA_030705725.1. GTDB lineage: Bacteria > Bacillota > Clostridia > Oscillospirales > Butyricicoccaceae > UBA6114. The sequence goes on along the minus strand of JAUZPW010000204.1, from coordinate 2,828 downwards.
GCAATTATCGTTCCTTTCGGAACCCTCTGACCCTCAGAGCTTTTCAGCGTAACCTTAATTTCCGGATCAAGAAGCCTAAACGCGCGCCCCATGACAAAAAGCCCGCAAACGGTTCCTTCCTCCTTGGCAATAAAATACCCGCTTATATGCGCGTTTTCAGGTATACAGGACTCTGTTGTAATATCTCCTGTCCCTATGTCCTCGATAAGTGCGTTTTGTATAATACGGTCGATTTCAAAATTAAGCATGGTTAATCCTCCCTGTAGTGCGCTCCAACGCTTTCCCGGCGCCCAAGCGCGGCTGTCAGTATCTGAACCCCGACGGTCGCCATGTTGAGCGTTTCCATAAGGCTCTTTGATTTAAGCGTGCACGTCTCGAGGCTTTCCTTTAACCTGTTGATTTCTTTAAGGCCCGCTTCCATATCCGCTTTTCGTCGGATGACCCATCCGTCCCGGCTCATTGTTTCGCGTATAAGCTTTTTCAATCTGAGCACATCGATTTCGCATTCCTCTGTTTTTTCCGGTTCCGGAAAAGCGGGTAAAGAAATCGATCCGCTTACGGCCTGCCCGGAAATATGCTGAGCCGCTCTGCGCCCAAAAACAAGGCATTCGAGCATGGAATTCGACGCGAGCCTGTTTGCTCCGTGGACTCCCGTATAAGCCGCCTCGCCGCAGGCATAAAGTCCCGTAATTTTTGTCATTCCGTTTAAGTCCGTCACTATTCCGCCCATTAGGTAATGCTGAACAGGGCATACTGGGATCGGAGTCTCGGAAATATCTATTCCGCGTTTTAAACATTCTCCGTATATAGTTGGGAACCTCAGTGAAAGGAACTCCTTCGATTCTTTTGTAATATCGAGGAAAACGTGATCTTTTCCGCTTCTAACCATTTCACGCATAATACCGCGCGCGACAATATCGCGCGGAGCAAGCTCATTCATCGGATGCTGTCCGAGCATAAAGCGTTCGCCGTTGTCGTTTATAAGTATTCCGCCTTCTCCGCGGACCGCCTCTGATATAAGGAACGAACGACTTTCAGGTTCCTTGCAGTAAAGCCCCGTCGGGTGGAACTGGATAAACTCCATGTTTGCAAGCGGAACTCCGGCCCGCATTGCCGCGGCCAGACCGTCGCCTGTGGCGATAGAAGGGTTGGTCGAATGTATATAAAGCTGTCCTATGCCGCCTGTACACATTATAATATTGCGTGCCGCAATTATTCTGTAGCCGTCTTGATAAACGAGAACTCCCGAAGCTCGGTTATCGTCCGTCAGAATGTCGATTAAAAACACGTTCTGAATGAAGGTGATGTTTTCGCGTGCCGAAGCGATTGCCGCCAGTGTTTTTACCGTTTCACGGCCCGTTGCGTCGCCGTGGGCATGCACTATACGGTTGCGCCTGTGCCCGCCTTCCCGGCCTGTCTGAAGATCGCCGTCTTCGTCTAGATCGAAAGGCACGTTCAGTTTAACCAGACTCGCAATGTCTTGAGGTCCCTCGTCAACAAGCACACGCACGGCTTTTTCATTGCAAAGGCCGGCTCCCGCGGTTATTGTATCCTCAAAATGAAACTGCGGCTTATCCCCGGGTGAAACTGCCGCGGCAATTCCGCCCTGTGCAAGCCATGAGTTTGAAATATCCACGCCTTCTTTCGTGAGTATGGCGCAGGATAAGCGCTTGTCCAGATTAAGGGCAGCGTAAAGCCCCGCTATTCCGCTGCCGATAATAACCGTATCAAACGAAAGCGTTTCTTCAGCCTTAACGCCCCGTTCAACTAAGTATCGTCTCATAGTTGATTCCCCTTTATGCGCAAATAACTCCGTTACTGCACTTTTACCATGCGATCGAGACATTTAAACGCACCTTTGATCGCATACTCGGGAAGCGTTATTTCATAAACGTCGTTCTCAAGGCTGTTTAATACGTCAGATATTCTGGTTTTCTTCATGTTTGGGCAGACGAGCCGGGTTGCCAGAAGATAAACGTTTTTTTCGGGAGCAATCCGTTTAAGCCTCTCGACTACGCCCATTTCAGTACCTATTATAAACTCTCTGTCTGCGGAGTTTTTCACATAATCTATAATACCGGATGTCGATCCGACGTAATCCGCGAGTTTAACCACCTCGGACCGGCATTCGGGATGAATCAAAACACGCGCTTCAGGATGCACGGTCTTGGCCGCCGTAACGTCGCTTGCCGAGACATGATGATGAATCGGGCAAAATCCCTGATATAATATGAATTCTTTATCCGGCACCTGCGATGCAACATAAGCTCCGAGATTTTGGTCTGGGACAAAAATTATGCGTTTTTCCGACAGTGATCTTGCAATTTTAACCGCCGAAGAAGATGTACAGCAAATATCGCATTCGGCTTTAACGTCTGCGGATGAATTGACATAACACATCACGGCGGCGTCCGGGTATTGCTTCTTAAGTCTTACTATGTCTTCTGCCGTAACCATATCCGCCATAGGGCATCCTGCGTCCGGAGCCGGTAAAAGGACTTTTTTGTCCGGGTTTAATATTTTGGCGCTTTCCGCCATAAACCGCACGCCGCAAAGAATTATAGTGGACTCATCAGCTGCTTGCGCGCGGCATGCAAGCTCAAAGGAATCCCCGACGTGATCGGCGATTTTCTGAATATCCATTGTCTGATAAAAATGCGCCAGAATTACGGCGTTTTTTTCATGTTTCAGAGAAAGGATTCTTTCTTGAATGCCTGTCATGCAATTCCTTCTTTCGACACATGCAAAAATAACATGTATTGAATTAAGATTATAGTATTTTTAACATGCTTTGTAAAGTATACAAAATTATATCACTATTATTGATT
>JAUZPW010000203.1 GCA_030705725.1 Bacillota bacterium | reverse complement strand
GCCCGTTATTAAGCATGAACTGGCAAAAGCCGAAAACCGACGCAAGAAGCATTAAAAACGCGGATAAAACTCTCAAAAGCAACCCGGCGCCGTTTAAGGAGCATATTTCCTCGCCGCAGAAGTCACCCGGTTTTCTTCGTGGGGAGACGCTAAAAATGAAGAAAACAATGAAAACGAACGCGGACAATACAAAAAGCGCCGTTTCATATCGGTTTTCCGACCGGAGGGGAAGCCCGGTTTCCGCTTCGAATCCCGTCAGAAGATAATTTGCCCGGAGGACCGCTCCGATTATGCCGGTTATAAGCGCAAACGCGGCGAAAACATGTGTCTTTTTAATCTTCATTAAGAAAGCCGGCTTCCTTTAATATTATCTTTATCGCTCGGACAGGGGAACGAATCTCCGCGATCTCGGGATAGGCTTATATGCGGGTCTTATAATCCTGCCGCCGTTTAAGAGCTCCTCGATTCTATGCGCCGTCCAGCCGACTATTCTGGCTGTGGCGAAAAGCGGCGTATAAAGCTCTATCGGTATCCCAAGCATTTTATAGACAAGGCCCGAATACATATCGACGTTTGCACTCATAACCTTATCGTCGCCCTTGATGCGGGAGAAAATCTCGGGAGTAAGCCTTTCGAGCGATTCCATAAGGTTGAATTCGTTTATATACCCGTTCTTTTCCGCAAGCTTGCGGGCATACACTTTAAGAAGAACGGCGCGGGGGTCGGACAGAGTATATATTGCGTGACCCATTCCGTAGATCAGACCGCTTCCGTCCCCGGCTTCTTTTTTGATTATTTTTTCGATATAGCACGCGATTTCGTCGTCGTTTGTCCAGTCTTTTACGTTCTGCTTGATTTCCTCAAACATCTGGCTGACCTTAATGTTGGCGCCGCCGTGCCGCGGGCCCTTAAGCGAGCCGACGGCTGCCGCTATCGACGAATACGTGTCCGTGCAGGACGACGAAAGCACTCTGCAGGCGAAGGCCGAGTTATTTCCGCCGCCGTGCTCCGCATGAAGCACGAGGCACAAATCCAAAAGACGCGCCTCGTCCTGAGTATATTCGCCGTATTTTTTGGTAAGACGCAGTATATTCTCGGCGGTCGAAAGCTCAGGGTCAGGATTTCGGAGGACAAGGCTGTCGTTATCGTAATAATGCTTTTTGACCTGATATGCAAGCGAGATGATGGTCGGAAAGCGGGCGATGAGCTGGATGCTTTGGGTAAGAGTGTTTTCAAGAGATATATCGTCAGGGTTATCGTCGTAGGAATAAAGCGCCAGGGTCGCGCGGGCAAGCTTATTCATAACATTGCCGGAGGGCGCTTTAAGGAGCATATCCTCGGTAAAGCCGGGAGGCAGGAGCCGTGTTTTTCCGAGAATCTCGGTGAATTTTTCGAGCTGCGACTTATTCGGCAGTTCGCCGATCAAGATAAGATACGCGGTTTCTTCAAAACCGAAGCGGTCCTCAGTGATAAAACCGTTGACCAGGTCCTCTACGTCTATGCCCCGATAGGTAAGCTGGCCTTCGATCGGAACTTTTTCACCCTCGTTGATAACGTAACCGTGCACGTTTCCTATAAGCGTGACGCCGGCGACGACCCCGGTGCCGTCCGCATTTCTCAGCCCGCGTTTGACCTGGAAATTTGTATTGGCTTCGGGATCGATACGGTTATTATTCTTAAACTATTCACATAAGAATTTTAACATATCGTCATCAAGATAACTTGAGTTTCCGTTCATTTTCTCACCTCAGAGCGGACGTGCATCAGCCCGCGTTAATTAATAATAAATATTATCATACATTAATTTAGTAAAGCGTGTCAATATGTTTAAACAGAAAGGAATGAATCAGGGTGAAAAGGATATTGATGCTCGGCATTGTTCTTTTGGGAGCTGTTTATCTGCTGCCTTTCATTACCACCGGGAAAAATACGGAAGCGGTTGACCCCGCCGCCGCATACGACACCGCGCCGGAAAGCGTTGCGGACGGCCTTATACCGGCGAATTCCGGCTTTGAAGGAAAATACGACAAGGCTAAAAAGGTAACGGTTCTGATTTCGGGACAGGTAAAGGAAATGACGCTCGGCGAATATCTGCCGGGAGTTCTCGCCGCAGAGATTCCGGCCTCTTTTCCGGACGAAGCCCTTAAAGCCCAGGCAGTCGCCGCGCGTACCTACGCAATGTATAAAATTCGGCTTTCGGAGCTTGGTAAGGCTCCCCCTGAAAGCCATAAGGGCGCGATTTTATGCGACAACCCAAAGCACTGCAAGGCTTATATAAACCTTGATGAAAAAGCGGCGGAGCTTTGGGGAAGCAAAGCGGAGGAATACTCAAAAAAAATAAAAAACGCGGTTAAAGCGACCGACGGAGTTACCGTAACTTACCAGAACGAACCTATCGCGGCGGTGTTCCACGCGGCGTCTTCCAAAAAGACGGAGAACGCGGCGGACGTCTGGGGAACCGACACCCCTTATCTAAAGAGCGTCGACAGCCCGGGAGGCGACGCGTCGCCGAAATATTCGGCGGAGGTCACGATACCGATTACGGAATTTAAGGAAAAGTTTTTGAAAAAGTATCCTAACGCAAAGCTTGACGCCTCCGTCTCAGACTGGTTCAAAGCGTCCAGGCGCAGCGAAGCAGGAGGGATCATTGACGTGGAGGTGGGCGGAGTGCGCGTCGCGGGAACGGCGATCCGCGAACTGTTCGGGCTTAACTCGACTAATTTCACTGTTTCACATAAAGAGGACAGCATAACGTTCCACACAACGGGCTACGGGCACGGGGTCGGATTAAGCCAGTACGGGGCCCGGGCGTTGGCGCTTCAGGGGAAAAACTATGAAGAAATATTAAAGTGGTACTACAAGGGCGTTACGATTAAAAAACCTGTATGAATTGCAGTTAAATTTTGCATAATCCTCCGTTTGCCGGTCAATAATATCGGCGGAGGTGCTTAAGTTTGGACAAAAAATCAAGCGGAATCGACCGCATGCTCAAGTTTTTTGAAGAGAGAGGGTTCTACATAATCCTCTTCCTTTGCATAGGAGCAATAGGAATATCGGGTTATGTACTGTTTTTTAAGCACGGGGAAGTAAAAAACGAACCGGGTACGGAAATCGTTCAGGAACAGGCCCCTGCGGGAAAGTCGGAAAACGGAACGGTTGAGGAAACCCCCGCTGCAAACGACGTGCAGATCGAAGTACCGGATCAGGAAACCAAAAAAATCGAAACCAAAAAGAAGCCCGAAGCTAAAAAGAGCGCCGATGTCAGGGTCAACAATCCTGTTCCGTCCCCGAAAGAACCGTTTTATGTGCGGCCTGTGCCGGGTACGGTTTCAAAGACGTATTCGGAAAATAAGCTTCTTAAAGACGTTACCATGAACGACTGGCGCGTGCACAAGGGAGTTGACTTCAAGGCGCAGGAGGGCGAGCGGGTATCGTGCGTTGCCGACGGCAAGGTAAAGGATATTTACTACGACAAGATGCTGGGCTACTGTATACGCGTTTCGCATGAGCACGGGATCGAAAGCCTTTACTGCAACCTTATGAAAAACGCGACCGTTAAGCTAGGCGACTCAGTCAAGGCGGGAGATACGATAGGAGGCGTCGGTTCGTCGATGCTTTCTGAAAGCGCGGACGCTGCGCACCTGCATCTCGAAATGACCAAGGACGGTTTATGCTTTGATCCTCTGTCACTGCTGCCGAAGAAATAACTTGCCGGGGCTGCTTTTGCAGCCCCTCATCGTGAAGACAAAGTCTTCACGGTTCAAAACGAACTGGTTCGTTTTGAGACTAAAGTGCGTCAAGCCTGCATAACAGGCTTGACAGTGTGTCTTTTTCGACGCACAT
>JAUZPW010000202.1 GCA_030705725.1 Bacillota bacterium | reverse complement strand
GGGCTGGTTGAGATGGGGGGTCTGGGCGAAGAATCCCTGCGCATAACAGACGAACTCGATTCGGCGGGCAATACAGTCAAGGCAATGACCAAGGGCTTTGCGATCGGTGCCGCAGGCCTTACTGTTATCTCGCTGCTCGGGGCTTTTATGAGTGAAGTCAACTTAGCCGCGGCCGAGTCCGGACTTAAGGGCATCACCGGTTTCGATATTATGAACCCTATGGTATTCTTCGGCCTTATGATCGGTATCGCCATTCCGGCGGTTTTCTCCGCGATGCTCATCCTCGGCGTCGACAGGAACGCCCAGCGCATGGTTGAGGAGATCCGCAGACAGTTCAGGGAAATCACCGGCCTCCGCGAAGGCAAAAAAGGCGTCAGTCCCGATTATGACCGCTGCATCGACATAGCCACGGTCGGCGCGTTAAAAGAGCTGATTCCCGCGGGCTTAATGGCGATAGTGTCTACGATTATCGTCGGATTTGTCGGCGGGGTGCAAGCTATCGGCGGCTTCCTTACCGGCAATATCCTGAGCGGGCTGCTTCTGGCCCTGTTTATGTCAAATGCGGGCGGTCTCTGGGACAATTCCAAAAAATTCATTGAATCCGGCAACTTCGGCGGTAAAGGTTCCGTGGCCCATAAAGCGGCTGTCGTCGGCGACACGGTCGGCGATCCCTGCAAAGACACCGCCGGCCCCTCGCTTAACACCCAGATCACCGTCGTTTCACTTATCGCCTCTCTCATGTCGACGCTGTTTCTGACGATGAGCATATTCGGATAAAAAATAAAACATGTAAATCAGGCCACAGTAAAAAAACTGTGGCCTTGAGGTTGTCGAAACTCGACAACCTTTCGAGAGGGAATCCAATTCCCCCTCGATCTTCCTCTGGTGCGGACAAAACCGGTGGTTTTGTCCAGCGTGTCCTTCGGCGGCGCATGTCCGCCTGCGGACAGTCCAACGTTAAGAGGTTCCGACCCCTTAACAATTCCTAAATATACTTTTTAACAGACTGAGGCCGCAGTAAAATAAACTGCGGCCTTGATTTATTTATAAAACATTGTTAATATATTTCCATATATCACTTTCTTTTATTCTACTGGAAGAAGTTTTGCAGATGGAGTTAAACCCCTCGAAAAATCTCAACAACCCGTTCAGGGCCCTTCGGCACAGGAGCTTCGCCCTTTATTGGACCGGAATGTGCATTTCCCTCATCGGCACGTGGATGCAGAATATAGCACAGCCCTGGCTCGCCTATACCCTCACCGACTCACCGCTCCTTTTAAGCCTTGTAAACGCCATGCAGTATATGCCGATGATGCTTTTTTCCCTGTTCGCAGGGGTGCTGGTGGATCGGTTCCCCAAAAAGAACATCCTGCTCGTAACTCAGTCTGCCTCCCTGGTCATCACCCTTGCGCTTGCCGTTCTTGTCCGGCTGGGCAACGTAAAATACTGGCATATCCTTGTCGCGGCAACCGCCCTGGGCTTTGTAAACACGCTTGACATGCCGACCCGGCATTCCTTCGTAATAGAGATGGTCGGTAAAGAAGACCTTATGAACGCTATAGCGCTCAATTCCTCGGTTTTCAATATTGCCAGAATACTGGGCCCCGGCATCGCCGGATTGGTTATGAGCGTCGCTGGGGTCGCCGCCTGTTTTTATGTAAATTCCATAAGCTTTGCCGCCGTAATAATAGTCCTGCTCTTTATAAAGCCCATTAACTCCGGGACGGCCCAGCAGACCCAAAAAAGGCTCTGGGATGAAGTCAAGGACGGGCTCCGTTATATCCGGAAGGAGGCCCTGCTTTTTAAGACAATCATAATAGTTCTGATTGTAGGGACCTTTGGCATGAACTTAAGCGTCATAGCTCCGGTATTCGCCAAGATTGTCCTTCACCAAAAGGAGACCGGATACGGCTTCCTTATGTCGTTTATGGGCGTCGGCTCTTTTATCGGTGCGATGGTAATCGCCTCGATGAGCGTATACGGGCCGAAGAAAAAGATTCTGACCCTGTTTCCGATATTGCTGGGCTTGGCTTCGTTTTTCACCGCCTTTACAAAAATGTATTTTCTGACAGCCTTCGGCATGGCGCTCATGGGCTTCTTCTTCGTCACCTTCAGTTCGACCGCGAACACCATTCTGCAATATAACGTAACGGATGAATACCGTGGCCGCGTGATGAGCGTTTACACGCTGGTGTTTGCCGGCACTACGCCGATCGGCAATCTTTTCGCCGGGACCGTTACAGACCGTCTCGGCGCGCCCGCTGGTCTTATTGGATGCGGAATAATGACCCTGGCGCCGATTTTGCTTCTTTTCTTTATTGGCCGAAAGCACGGCAGGATCCATAGGATTTCTTAAAACAACAAAAAACAATCCGGCTGCTTTAAGTACAAAAGCAGCCGGATTGTTATAAAACGCAAAATATAGCCTGAAACTTATTTAAGCTTGCAAATTTGTTTAATTTTGTTGTATCGTCGCCGATATATTGTTTAGCAGGGTAAACGCGCAGGCTTTAATAATCAGAAGCTGCGCCCTCTTTGCCTAAGCTCTGGGAAATTATAGCAGAGAAAATCAGTTATGGAGGTGATGGATATTGCTTTCGGCGCTTTCTGTACCGATCGGGATAATAATCGCATTCGGCGGATTGTTGGCGGCATACTCCATCGAAAAAGGCTCGGTGGCTTCACTGATTCTGCTCAGCCCTTTTCTCACGGTTTTCGTGGGGACATGGGGAGCGGTTATCGCCTCGTTCGGTATCAATAATACTCTCGCCGCTTTTAAAGCTTTTATCGGTATTTTTTCAAAAAAGAACCGGCCCGACCCGGACGTTCTTATTAAAAAGCTGTCTCAGATTTCCGCACGATGCCGTCAGGACGGAATACTTAAGCTTGAGGAAATGCTGAAGGACAACGATATAGCAAGCGATAAATACCTTCTCCTTAAAGAAGGTATGCTCCTGGTAATGGGAATAAAGGATATGGACCGTATCGAGTCCATCCTGGAAACGGATATAGACGCCTATACTTCGAAAAAGCAGGAGCAGATAGAGGTCTTTCAGGGTGCCGGCGGTTTCTCTCCGACGCTCGGAGTTATAGGCACGGTTATGGGACTTGTTCAGGTGCTTTCTCACATGTCAAACGCTGAAGAATTAACGGCGTCAATAGCCGTTGCTTTCATAGCGACCCTTTACGGCGTTGTATTCGCAAACCTTATTTATCTGCCGATTGCAAACCAGTTAAAGAACGATCTGAAACACCAAAAAATGTACAAGCACATAATAATCACCGGAATTCTGCTGATCGCCAGCGGCGAGACGCCTCGAAACCTTGAAAACCAGCTTTCCTTATACTATCAGGCGTTTCCGGGCTTTGAAAAGAAGTATAAGGAAGGAATCAACAACTGATTCGACGGGGAGCATTATGAGTAAGAAAAAGGGAGAGCATGCGGAAGAGGGCGAGGGCAACAGCGAACGCTGGCTTTTGACCTACTCCGATATGATCACATTGCTTCTGGCTTTGTTTATCATTCTTTATTCTATGAGCAGCATCGAACTGAAAAAATTTCAGGATATGAAGCAGGGTTTCTCAACCGCCTTTCACGCCGCGGGAAACGGTACAGGCACGGGTACAGGCACGGGTACAGGCACGGGTACAGGTACAGGCACAGGTACAGGCGAAGGCACTGGCACTGGCGAAGCCACTGGCACCGGCGCGGGTTCGGAATCAGAGGCGGGAACCGGCGAAGCGAACGCTTCCGGAAATGTAAAAATAATGCCGATGGATCCTCTTGACGAGGTTTATCAGGAGCTTTCGCAATACATTTCAAAGAACAATCTCGGTAATGAGATAACCCTGCAAAACTCCGATTCCTTCGTCAGAATAAGGATTGAAGG
>JAUZPW010000201.1 GCA_030705725.1 Bacillota bacterium | reverse complement strand
GCTTTTTCCTGGCCGCAGCTCGTTACGGCGCTTATAGGCGCTGCGGCGGCATTCCTTATAGCCCCCGCCGTAAAAAAAGCGCTGTGCAAATAAAACATATCGATAATAAAAAAATCGGGCTTTTAATCCCGATTTTTCAGACTGTAGATATACTTTGTTGATTGTTTTTTCAGCATCCGGCGCCTGCATGCGCGTTTTGTAAAACTTGCTTTGCGCGAATGAAGAGAGTGTGAACAAGTTTTTCAAAACTTAAATTTCGTCTTTTTCGGCGACATGCGCGTCGAAAAAGACACACTGTCAAGCCTGTTATACAGGCTTGACGCACTTTAGTCTCAAAACGAACCTGTTCGTTTTGAAACGTGAAGACTTTGTCTTCACGCAAAAATCGGGCTTAAGCCCGATTTTTTTTACTTATTCTGAAAATAACGGCGTGGAAAGGTACCGTTCCCCGGTGTCCGGGAAAAGCGCCACGATTGTTTTGTCGCGGTTTTCGGGCCTCTTTGCAAGCACCGACGCCGCAAAAAGCGCGGCCCCGGAAGAAATCCCGATAAGAAGGCCCTCACACTTAGACGCCTCCCGGCTGGAGGAATACGCCTCCTCGTTTTTAACCTTTATAATTTCATCTAAAATCCCGGTATCGAGAACGTCGGGAACAAAACCCGCGCCAATACCCTGAAGTCCGTGCGGCCCGGGAAGTTCGCCTGAAAGCACGGCGGAGGTAAAGGGTTCCACGGCGATTATTTTAACGCCGGGATTCTTGCTTTTAAGAAACTTGCCGACGCCCGTAATAGTTCCGCCCGTTCCAACTCCCGCGACAAAGAAATCAACTTTTCCGTCCGTGTCCCGCCATATTTCGGGGCCCGTCGTTCTTACATGCGCTTCGGGGTTCGCCGGATTTTCAAACTGTCCCGGTATAAACGAGCCGGGTATATCGGACGCGAGCTCGCGTGCTTTTTTAATAGCGCCCGCCATACCCTCGCCGCCGCTTGTAAGGACAAGCTCCGCGCCGTAAGCCTTCAGCAGGGCGCGCCGTTCCTGGCTCATCGTTTCCGGCATCGTCAGGATTACCCTGTAGCCCCTGACCGCCGCCACCATGGCGAGCCCTATGCCCGTATTGCCGCTTGTCGGCTCAATTATGACCGAGCCCGGTTTCAGTATTCCCCTGCTTTCCGCGTCGTCTATCATGGCCGCGGCCACGCGGTCCTTCACGCTGCCCGCGGGATTAAAATACTCGAGCTTTCCAAGTATTTTAGCGCCGAGGCCGTTTTTGCGGCCGTAATTTGAAAGCTCAAGAAGCGGGGTTTTGCCGATAAGCTCGGTAAGGTTTTTGTATATCATTTTTCTTCCTCCGACTGTCTGATTGTCCCTCCGCCGACGACCGTTTCACCGTCGTAGAATACGACGGCCTGCCCCGGCGTAACGGCCCGCTGAGGGCTGTCAAACTCGAGATATATTCCGCCATCCCGGCTAGGATAAATCGTTCCGGGCTGTTCTTTCTGAGAATACCTGGTTTTTGCGGTTATACGCATCGGGCCTTTAAGTTCCTCCACGGATATAAGGTTTACGTCGTCCGCAGTGAGGCTTTTGCTGTAAAGCTCGCCTTCCGGCCCGACGGTCACCGTGTTTTTCTCCGTATCCTTCGCCGTCACGTACATCGGTTTTCCGAAAGAGAGCCCAAGCCCCTTTCTCTGCCCTATCGTATAGCTTATAATTCCGCGGTGCCGTCCGAGGATATTGCCGTTTTTGTCCACAAAATCTCCCGGAAGCGCGCTTTTTCCCGTATATCCCTCGATAAAAGAAGCGTAATCCCCGTTTTTTACAAAGCAAATATCCTGACTGTCCGGCTTATCCGCGTTTTTAAGCCCTTTTTCCTCGGCGATTTTTCTCACCGCCGCCTTGTCGAGCCGCCCTAGCGGAAAAAGCGTTCTTTTAAGCTGCTCCTGCGTCAGGCTGTAAAGCACATAGGTCTGATCCTTCGTGCGGTCGGCTGATTTTTTCAGCAGATAACGGCCTGTTCCCTCGTCGTAATCCGACACGGCGTAGTGCCCGGTCGCGATATAGTCGCATCCGACCGTCACGGCGCGCCTCAGAAGCTCGTTGAATTTAATAAAGCGGTTGCAGTCGATGCATGGGTTCGGCGTTTCCCCGCAAAGATAGCTTTCAGTGAACCGGTCTATTACCTGCTCTTTGAATCTGTCCCCGAAGTTAAACACATAATGCGGAAAACCGAGCCTGTAAGACACGTTTCTCGCATCCTCCACGTCGTTTAAGGCGCAGCAGGTTCTTGTCTCCTTTTCGAGCCCGATATCCTCGTTTCCGAAAAGCTTCAGCGTCGCGCCGATGATTTCGTACCCCTGCTCAATAAGCAGGGCGGCGGCGACAGAGCTGTCGACGCCCCCGCTCATCGCGACCATTACCTTATTGTTCATTAAAGCGCTCCCGTATAATTCTGTTTCCCGAGCACAAAGCTTTTAATGCCGTCAAACGTCTCGCTGCTTATCACATGCTCGATCCTGCAGGCGTCTTTATCCGCGGTTTCCCGGTCTATGCCGAGCGTCAGCGTAAGGTATTCGGTAATAAGCCTGTGCCGTTCGTATATTTCGTTCGCCTTAAGCTGGCCCTTTTCCGTGAATGCGATATACCCTTTTTCTCCGACCGTTATATAGCCTTCCTGAGTCAAAATGCCGACAGCCCGGCTGATGCTTGGTTTAGCATAGCCGAGCTCGTTTGCAATATCGGTCGAACGCACATGCCCGTTTCTGAGTTTCAGCAGCAAGATAGTTTCAAGGTAATCTTCGCCCGACTCCTGAATTCTCATAAATTGATCTTTCGCCTTTCCGGCCAAAAATATTAATAGTCAATCTCTCTTATATAAAAATAGGCCTTGGGATGATCGCAGACCGGGCATTTTTCGGGCGCTTCGGGCCCGTAATGAATGTGCCCGCAGTTTCCGCATATCCAGAACTTCGACTCGCTCCTCTTAAAAACAGCCCCGTCCTTTAAGTTCTCAAGCAGCTTGCGGTAGCGTTCTTCGTGTTCCTTTTCAATCTCCGCAACCTCCGAGAACAAGAAAGCTATACGGTCGAAGCCCTCTTCCTTCGCGGTTTTCGCGAAGCCCGCGTACATGTCGGTCCACTCGTAATGCTCGCCGCTTGCCGCGTCCTCCAAGTTTTTCGCCGTATCCGGCACCGCGCCTTCGTGCAGCAGTTTGAACCAGATCTTGGCATGCTCTCTTTCGTTTCCTGCGGTAGCTTCAAAATAGTCCGCGATTTGGTTTAACCCTTCCTTGCGGGCCGCGGAGGCGTAAAAAGTATATTTGTTTCTCGCCTGGGACTCGCCGGCAAACGCCGCCATAAGATTGGCTTCTGTTCTGGAACCTTTCAAATCCATAGAAAACGTCCTTTCTTTAATGTCAGTATGCAATTCCCCAAACTACCATGTGTTTCGCGGGTTTCGAGCAGACCGGGCAAACGTCGCCGATATGCTCCTGCTCGAACGGGATGCACCTTGACGGCATGCCGGTCTCCTCTTTTATTTTAAGCTCGCATTCGAGGTCTCCGCACCACATCGCCTTTACGAAGCCGGGCTTCGTTTTGGCTGTCTCCTTCATTTCCTCAAGCGTCTTTGCCGTATATATGTGCCTGTCGCGGTTCTCCTTCGCCTTTTTCAGCATCTGATCCTGAATATCGTCAAGCAATGAGCTCACCGTTTCGGCAAGACCTTCCAGGGGGACAAAGCGTTTTTCGCGGTCAAGCCTGCTGACAAGCACGCACTGCCCTTTTTCAATATCCTTCGGGCCGATCTCAAGGCGCAGCGGTACGCCCTTCATTTCATATTCCGCGAATTTCCAGCCGGCCGACTGGTCGGAAACGTCGAGCTTCAGCCTGATTCCGCTCTTTTTAAGCGTTTCGGCGATTTC
>JAUZPW010000200.1 GCA_030705725.1 Bacillota bacterium | reverse complement strand
GCTTCTATTCATGCCGCAGCTTTTTTTCTTTCCAAGACTTCGCTGCTCAGCTTGCTGTCCATCTACGACGCTCCAATTCTATCCCCATGCGCCCGCTCAGCTATCTTTCTCCTACCGACTTTCTAATATGTTGACTGTCCAAGATGTTTGACAATCCTACAGTGTTTACCGTACGCGGCGCTAAAGTAATTGATGCCCCTTAGATAATGCCGAATTTCAAAAAGGTTTTGTAAAGGCCGTCCTCAGATACCGGAGGCGCTATATAGTCAGCGGCGGCCAAAACTTCTTTGGCGCTGCCGCCCATCGCGACGCCTATACCGGCGCTTTTAAGCATCGTTATGTCGTTTGACGAGTCGCCGAAGGCGATGGATTCGGATATATCTATGTTGAACAGCTCGAGCGTCTTTTGAAGGCCTATATGCTTCCCGCCGTTTTTAGCGACAATGTCCGCGGAAAGGGGAAACCACCGCGTGATCTCGCAGCGCCCGAGCTTTGACAGGATTAAGCTTTCAAGCTCCGTGTCAATTAAGGGGCATATCATGAAAATCTCATTTTTAACGATTTCGTCTATAGGCATGGTTTCGGGGAGGGTTATGCCAACGGAACCGTAGGCGTTTATCAGCCTGTCGTCTATAAAGCTTGCAAAAAGGTTATTTAAGGTCGCGAATACGCAGGGGAAGGGCGTTGACTTAGCAAAATCGACAACTATCCGCACGTCATGATCGTCAAGCCGGTTTTTATGGTACACCTTTCCGTCGGGCAGATAGCAAATCTGACCGTTTAACGATACATAGGCGTCAAACTCCATATCCCGGATTGCTTCGCTTTCTTCTTTCGCCCGCGTATGCCTTCCGCTGGCCACGCATACCAGCACGCCCCTTTTGCGGGCGGCAGAGACAGCTTCTTTTGCGCTTTCGGGAATTATATTGGTTTTAAGATCAGTCAGAGTGCCGTCGATGTCGACGAATACGGCTTTTATCATTTATTTTCGCTCATTTCATGTTTTTAAGGGAAATTTTTCCTACATCAATTATATTAAACGTACTTTTAAGATGCAATACTAAAAACATTTATGACGGCGGTTGTTTTGAAGTCTTTAATGGCTTATTATAAAAGGGGCGGCTGCCCGGGGGAGGATAATATGAAAATTGGAACTGTTGGAAGCGGACCGATTGTATCTGAATTTATTGAAGCGGCAAAGCTCGTAAAGGGCGTTGAAACGGCGGCGGTATTCTCACGGGACGGGGCAAGGGCCGCTGCGCTTGCCGAAAGGCATTCCGTTAAAAAAAGCTATTCCGATAAAAATTCGTTTCTTAACGACGGAGATTTTGATTTCGTATATATCGCGCTGCCGAACTCGCTTCACTTTGAATGGGCGCAAGACGCAATGCTCGCGGGCAAAAATGTTATCTGCGAAAAGCCTTTTGTATCAACGGCCGATGAATTAACCCGGCTTATAAAAACCGCTCGGGAACGGCAGCTCTTTTTATTCGAGGCATCCATTGTGAGGCATCTGCCGAACTACCGCCTTGTAAGGCGGAGCTTAGACAGGCTTGGTGAAATAAAGTTTGCGCAGGCAAATTTTTCGCAGTATTCAAGCAGATATAACGCGTTTATCGAAGGCCGAAACCCGAATGTTTTCAGCCCGGAATTTTCGGGCGGAGCACTTATGGATCTCAATTGCTATAATCTTAATTTCCTGCTGGGGCTTTTCGGCGCGCCGGAGAATATAGAATACACCCCCAATATGGCTGAAAACGGCATTGACACGTCCGGCGTTCTGGTACTTAAATATAACGGCATGACGGCGGTCGCCGTTGCCGCGAAGGACTCGGGAAGCAAAAGCTTTGTGCAGATACAGGGAACTAGGGGCTACATTTACGTCCACGGCGAAAGCGGCCTTTGCAGAAGCTTCACCGTTTTTACCAAAACAGGCGAAGAGACGTTTGACGTTCAGGGATCGAAGCCTGTCATGACCTATGAAATATCCGATTTTGAAGAAATTTTCAGAAGCCGGGATTTTGAAAGGCGCGACGCGCTGCTCAACGACAGCCTCCGCACCGCCGTGTGGCTTGAGAAAGCCCGGCGCGGAGCGGGAATCCGTTTTGCGTCCGATTAAAATGTCTCCGGGAGAAAGGAATTTTATCAATATATGATATTTGAAAAAAGGCCGGACGGCGAAAAACGTGAGAAAAAGGAAACCGATACTTACGAGCTTCTGGACAAGCTTAAAATACCGTACAGCAGAGCAGACCATGAAGAAGCGGCGACGATAGAGGCATGCGCGGAGGCTGAAAAACTGCTTGGGGCGCCGGTCTGCAAAAATCTGTTTCTCTGCAACACCCAAAAGACTAATTTTTATCTGCTTATGATGCCGGGCGACAAAAAGTTTCTTACAAAGGAGCTATCGAAGCAGATAGGCTCGGCGAGGCTGTCTTTCGGGGACGCCGGGCATATGGAACAGTACCTTGACATAAAGCCCGGCTCGCTGAGCGTACTCGGCCTAATGAACGACCGCGAAAAACATGTAAAACTGCTTATTGACCGGGACATATTAAAAAACGAATACTTCGGCTGTCATCCGTGCGTCAATACGTCAAGCCTTAAGCTGAAAATATCCGATTTGCTTCAAAAGTTTCTGCCTTATACGGGACATGAGCCGACATTTGTGGAGCTATAAAAAATGGGCCGCGGCAAAACGAAAAATTGCCGCGGCCCGTTTTTTATTCACCCTTTGTAATCGTAAGCGAGACGGTGGTCTTATTATCAAGCAGGCTGAACCGGAAGCCGGAGGACTCCCATTGTTCCTCGTAGTTTGTCGATTCGCTTTCCTGGGTAACTTTTGAGGGTTCGCCGAACGCCGAGGTCATTTTCTGTGAGATTTCGTCGGCCGTTGCTTTATCGAAGTTAAATATAATATCGCTTACCGATATACCGTCGCTTATCGTGTATACCACATCGGCGTCAAAGCCGAAGAGTGATTCTTTGTAAGTCATCGCGATTACAACATTTTTGCCGCCCACATCGACGGTATTTTCTTCGCCCTTGCCTTTTTCGCTAGCAAGTTTTTTGCCGGAAACAGATATATATTTTGAGTACGACGCTATTTCCTTTTTCTCTTTTGACTGTTCGGCGCCGGACGACGAGGGCTCGTTTGCGGCAGGCTCATTATTTTTCGGTTTGCAGCCATAAACGGTTGACGTGAGGATAAGAATGCAGAAAAAAACGGATAAAAGCTTTAATCGACGGTTCATTAAGTAAAATCCCCCAATATTATTCCTGTTTTTGATCGGTGTCATTAATAAAAAGCTCAGACAGGAGCTTATTAAGACCGCCGGAAAAGAACTTAAGCCTGGCTTCTATTTTGGAGTAATCCATTCTTGTGGGCCCGATTATCCCGATTACGCCCTGAACTCCTTCGCCCAGCTTATAAGTCGTATAGATAACGCTTGCGGCGTTTAACGGTTCCGCGCCGTTTTCGGGGCCTATTATAATCTTAACTGCCTCGGGCCCCTCTGGAAGCTTGATGCCGGAAAGGTTGCGCCGGTCGGAAATATAATCCAAGGTGCGCTGCGCTTTTTCAACATCGTGGTATTCCGGGTAATTAAGCAGCCGCGACGCGCCGCCCAGGTAAACGTTCTGCCCTTTCTGGAGGTCCGCGATTTCCGTTATGAAAGCCGCGACCTGCGACAAAAGGGCCGAGGTGCCGTGCGGTATTGCAAAGAGCGATGACAAAAGCTCGTTTGATATCTGAGAGAGAGAAAGACCGGTGAAGCTTTGATTTAAGGCGACGTTCAGAGCGGCAATGTCTTCATCGGATATGGAAGCCTGAAGCTTAACAAGCTTATTATGCACAATGCCCGCATTCGTCACCAGTACGATAACAAAGGAGTGAGAGTCGACGGTGACGATGTCGAGCCGCCTTATATAAACCTTGTCCGT
>JAUZPW010000020.1 GCA_030705725.1 Bacillota bacterium | reverse complement strand
GTATCTGCAAAGAGGCGAATATAAAATGAGAAAAAGCCCCAAAACAGTACCGCCAAAAACGCCCCACATAACCGTGTCTTTTGAAAGCCTGCGGATTGAATAAAAAATCGAATCCGTATTGGAGCTGTTTTCAAAAACCAGGAACAGGTTCGAAAGCATAATCACGGAAATCCCCAAAGCTCTCGCGGTGCCGGCATCGTCGGGGTTCGCGGCAAGCGCCGAATAGTAAAGCCCGAACGACGACGCGAATATTATAAGTCCCTGGAGCAAGCTTTTTGTAAGCGACGCGGCGTCGATCAGCTTTTCCCCGGTGCTTCTCGGAGCGCGTTCCATAATGTTCTTTTCCTCCGGCTGGCGTTCAAGGACAATAGAGCACGTCGGGTCAATAATCAGCTCCAAAAGCACGACGTGAAGCGGCAAAAGCAGCAGCTTTCCGGGGCTGACGTTCAAAATCGGCGCGAGCAGCGCAGAAAGCGCTATGGGTATGTGGATCGTAAACACGTAACCGACGGCTCTTTTGATATTGTCGTATATTTTCCTGCCGTCTTTTACGGTATCTACGATCGTCGAGAAGTTATCGTCCAGCAATACGAGGCTTGCGGCTTCTCTCGACACTTCGGAGCCGCGCTTGCCCATCGCTATTCCTATGTCCGCATGCTTTAACGCCGGCGCGTCGTTTACACCGTCGCCGGTCATTGCGACGATCTCGCCGTTTTTCTGGAACGCTTTGACGATACGCATTTTATGCTCCGGGATAACGCGTGAAAATACGTTTACGCTTTTTACACGTTTTTCAAGCTCGGCGTCGCTCATATCGTTTAGCTCGTCTCCGGTAATCGTCCCGCCGGCTGAGTCTATCCCGACCTGACGCGCGATGGCGCTTGCCGTGATACCGTTGTCCCCCGTGATCATAACGACGCGCACGCCCGCCTTTGCGCACCGCTCAATGTCCTTTTTCACCGATTTTCTCGGCGGGTCATAGAGCCCCGTAAGCCCGCAGAAGGTAAGCTCGCAGTCCATGATCGACTCGGGAATCAAATCCTCGTTTTCTACCTTCAAAATCCCGACCGCAATAACGCGCAGCCCTTTTTCGGACATGCTCCGTATTTTGTTTTCAGCCTCCGAGCGCTCTTTTTCGGACATTTTGCAGAGCTCCAGAATTCGCTCTGCCGAACCCTTGGCCGCAACCAGGATTTCACCGTCGTGGTGCCATACGTGCCCCATCATTTTAAGTTCATTAGTGAACGAATATTCCGTTATAAGCTCGCCGCCGAAAATGTGATCTCTCGAAATGCCGCGCTCCTCGCAGAAAGCGAGCATGGCTTTTTCCATCGGATCATAGGTCTCGGTTTCACAGGCCAGCCCCATTGTTTCGGCAAGATTGTCCTCATTGCCGTCCCCGGCCCAGATTTCACTAACCGTCATCTGGTTCATGGTGATCGTTCCCGTTTTGTCAACGCACAGAACGGAAACCGCGCCAAGCGTCTCGACCGACGACAGCTTTCTGACGAGCGAATTTTTCTTTGCGAGCCTCCATGCGCCCATCGAAAGGAATACGGTCAGGATAACCGGGAATTCCTCCGGTATCATAGCCATGGCGAGCGTAATGCCTGAGAGGATGCTTTCGATAATCCTTGCGTGGAAGGCGTGATCCGGTAAATTGGCGTAAGTTATCAGACACACCGTGACAAAGAGAACGGCGGCGACAAGGGCGCTCACTCTGACAAGCTCGCCCGTCTGTTTTTTAAGCGGCGACGGGCGCTCGGGAGCTTCCATGACGCCCGCTCCGATTTTTCCGTATTCGGTGTTGGCCCCGGTTTTCTCAACCTGTAAAACCGCGCTGCCCTGCGTAACAAGCGTTCCCGCATAGCAAAAGTCTTTTCTCCAATAATCGGACGAGCTTTCGGAAGCGTCCTGCTCCGCGCTCTTCCAGACGCCCTCGGCCTCGCCCGTAAGCGTAGATTCGTCGACGCAGAGGTCGTTTGCCTTGACTATCTTCCCGTCGGCTGGTATCTTGACCCCCTCGGAGATAATTATAAGGTCTCCCGGAACAAGCTCCTCGCTTAAAACGCTCTGTTCCGTTCCGTCACGGATTACCCTGACGTGTGAGGCGGTCAAATCCTTAAGCGCGCTGAGGGTTTTATCGGTCTTCCATTCCTGATACACGTCGATGCCGATAATGCCTATAACGAATATCAGCATGATAAGTCCGTCCCGCGGCTCGCCGAGAATAAAATAAATCACAGCCGCCGCAAGCAGAAGCAGGAACATGGGCTCGGAGATAACATGCAGGGTTTTAGTTATAAAGCTCTGCTTTTTCTTTTTGGTCAGTTCGTTCTTTCCGAACTGCTTCTGAAGCTTTTTCACTTCCTCGGCCGTCAGGCCCTGAAAATTATTTTTCTGTACGGACATAAAAAAAGGTACCTCCCATTGCCAATCAGTATTTCTGGCACTTCAGGTATCTTAGTACTATTCAGTTCACGGATAAAAATATAAAAATACATCCGTAGAACATTTCACTGTCCCACAGATGTAATCATCTGCTGCCTTTTGTAGGCCCAGCCCCACGAACCGCTTTAGGTTCATCGCCTGCTCAGTTTGTACTGTAGATAAAATGCAGTGCAAAGAGATTGTTATCAGTCTAATATATGTCGGGCGGCCTGTCAAGTGTTATTTTTTAGTATTAAAAATTATCCTCCGAATTATCCTCCGAAGCCGCCGGCAGCGACAGTCCGGAAGGGTTTTTAAGGGTTCCGGCGCGGCAGGGCGAAGGCTTCCCCGGCGTTTCAAATTCCGTCATATACTTCCAGTAATGCTTCGGCATATGGCTCATGCGGCATTTGGGGTTATACCGTCCCTCAACTTCGATCGTATTGTAAAAAAGCTTCCAAAGCTCCCTGATTTTTTGTTCCGCTTCGTCCGGTTCGGGAAGCTCCACGCCGGAGGCAGGAATTATCCTGTGGCGGTATGGCTCATATATTAAGGCCATGTCGTTGGTCCTGTCGAAAATAATAAACCGCTCCCCGGGGAACCGTTCCCTGAAATGCTTTGCCAAAAGAGGCAGAACAATGTTTTTCGGTTCTATTTCGGCTACGAGCGCGCCGTGAAAAGCCGAAAACCTGATAAACCCTTTCAGAAGATGGCTTTCGTTGTTCAGGTGCCGCACAGCTTTAAGAAGCGTATAAACGGCGTCCTCCGAAATCATTCTCATAACCTTCGGCCCGTGCTTAAATCCGAGCCTTATAAAGAGGAGCAGCCGGTACTCCTTGCCGTCGATATTTGTTAAAAACGCATGCCTGATAAAGTCATAAGCCTGTGCTCCCATTTTTTCCGGTATCGATTTTCTGACGCGTTCGGCCTTCATTTTATCCGTAACGATTGCCTTTGCCGGCAGAAAGGTCGCCTGAAGCGCTTCAGGCGGCAGGATTTCGTCCGGAATTTCCTTTGCCGCGTAGCTCTCAAATACGCAGCAAAGCATCCCGTCGAAGCTTCCGTCGTAATAATATGCTACATTTCCCCCGTCAGGCATTTTTGAAGCTCCTCCTGTGCGTTCAGCGAATTACCGAACAGCGAAAGCTGCTCCGGCTCAGATTCCGGATACCGGTTAAAGTTATATAAATTAAGCTCCCGCTCAGAAAGCAAAGACCTTAAAACCGAATCGTGCGAAATTCTGAGCCCCTGCGCAGCCCTTCCCCCGCAAACGATAAAATACTGCGCCCTTTTGAGCACAACCCCGAGCCTTTTAAGGACGGTGAAATCAAGCGAGCCGTCCCGGCGCGCCCTTACGATCCTTTTGGCGCTTCTTACGCCTATCCCCGGCACGCGCAGAAGCTCTTCGTACGACGCGCGGTTAATTTCCATCGGAAAAAGCTCAAGATGGTTAAGCGCCCAGTTGCATTTCGGGTCCATAACGGGATCAAAATTCTGATGCTGCTCGTCAAGCAGCTCGCCTGCTGAAAAGCCGTAAAACCGCAGAAGCCAGTCCGCCTGGTAAAGCCTGTGCTCGCGCAGAAGCGGCGGCTTCGTATCCCTTGCCGGAAGCAGCGTGTTTTCGGCCACTGGAATATATGCTGAAAAGAATACTCTTTTCAGTCCGTATTTCTTATAAAGGTTTTCGGATAAATTAAGTATATGGAAATCCGTCTCCGGGGTCGCCCCGATAATCATCTGTGTGCTCTGTCCGGCCGGCGCGAACCTCGGCGCGTGACGGTACCTGACTAAATCCGCGCTGTTTTCCGAGATTCTGTTTTTAATATACCCCATCGGCTTAAGTATGGAGTGCTTCGATTTGTCCGGTGCCAGAAGCTCCAGACTGTTCTGGGACGGAAGCTCGATGTTGACGCTCATACGGTCTGCGAGAAATCCGAGCCGCGATATAAGCGCGGGGTCCGCCCCCGGAATTGCCTTCGCGTGGATATACCCCGAAAAGCCGTAATCCTCCCGCAGAATTCGCAGAGCCTCGGTCATCTGTTCGCATGTATAGTCCGGGTTTTTTATTACGCCTGAGCTTAAAAAAAGGCCCTCGATATAATTCCTGCGGTAAAACTGGATCGTGAGCTCCGCGAGCTCCCGCGGAGTGAACATAGCCCTCCGCGTGTCGTTCGACCTGCGGTTTACGCAGTATTTGCAGTCGAATACGCAGACGTTCGTCATCAGCACCTTTAAGAGTGAAATGCATCTTCCGTCCGCCGCGAAGCTGTGGCAGATCCCGCAGGCGGCGGCGTTTCCGATTCCGCCCGGGGATGCGCTTTTATCAACTCCGCTCGATGTGCAGGCAACGTCAAATTTAGCGGCGTCGGTCAGAATTTTAAGCTTATCGAAAATGTCCACGAAACGCCCCCCTACAGGAATTATTTTACCACAGAACATATGTTCCTGTAAAGTGGTGTTTTTTATTCATAAAAACTATTATTCCGTTAATTTCTTTTTTCTTCGACTTATTTTTACATTTTTCTGCATCCAGAATTTATATAATTTTGAGATGCTTCAGCCCATTTGCCGCAGCGCCCGCCCCAACGTGCCATAACTTCCCCGTCGGACGCTATCTCGATCAGCTCGCAGGAATTCGGGCAGTCTGTGCACTGTACGCTTCTTGTTTTGTAATCCCTGTGTATAAGTTCAAAACCCCGAAAGCTTGTTGGTTCTCCGCTTTCCTTTATTTTCTGAATTGCGAGAAGCGCCGCTCCGTAAGCGCCCATTACGTCGTAATGTATCGGGATCGTTATTTTAGTTTTGAGTTCTTTTTCAAAAGCCGCCGCAATACCGGCGTTCGCCGCAACTCCGCCCTGAAAAACCACCGGATCTTCGATTTTCTTTCCCTTCGCCAGGTTTGTAAGATAGTTTCTGACAAGCGCCTCGCAAAGCCCGCAGATTATTTCGGGAGCGTTAAATCCCAGCTGCTGTTTATGGATCATGTCCGATTCCGCGAATACCGCGCATCTGCCCGCGATCCTCACGGGAGCCTCTGCCTGCAGCGCGTAAAGCCCGAACTTCTCTATCGGGATGTTGAGCCGCCCCGCCTTCCGGTCGAGAAACGAACCGGTGCCCGCGGCGCAAACGGTATTCATCGCGAAATCGCATACGATGCCGTTTTTTATAAATATGATTTTTGAATCCTGCCCGCCTATTTCAAGGATCGTCCTGACCTCGGGCAGCATCAGCTGCGTCGCGACCGCGTGCGCGGTAATTTCGTTTTTTACCGTATCGGCGCCGATAACGCACGCCGCGAGCTGCCGCCCGCTTCCCGTGGCTCCGGCCCCTTTTATCGAAGCGTCTGGCCCGAGCGCCTCGGCAAGCCGTTTCATTCCTTCCTGGATGGCTTTTATCGGCTGACCTTCCGTCCGAAGATATATTTTTTCTATAAGGCAGCCTTTTTCGTCGGCGGCGACAATGTTGGTGCTCACCGAGCCCACGTCCACGCCCAGGAATAGGTCTTTTGCGTTATCCAATGCTGCGCTCCCTTCTTCTGTCCAAAACATCAAGAAATGCTTCGATTCTCGTCATATATCCGGCTTCTCCGCTCATCTCGTCGATAATCAGCGTCATAACCGGAATATCCTTGTCCCTTGACAGACCCGGCAGAACGCTTTGCGCAACTATCTCCGGCATGCAGCTTAACGGGTAAATCTGAATGATGCCGTCAAACCCCCTGTCCGCGTATTGCGCGGAGTGCCCCACGGTTTCCTGTGCGTGTCCGCCGATCATGGTTTTAAGATACGGCTTTGCGGCGTCCACGTATCCTGTGTCGTACGGCAGACGCAGCGCTTTTTTGAACATATGGTCGATTATCCATCCGCTGACCGTCACGGCCCGATCCACTTCGACGCCAAGGTTTCCGAGCTTAATATCGAGGTTAAAGCTCGTTGCGGAATCTATAGTCGTGTAAATTTCGCCGACTATTCCGATTTTAAGGGGCGTCTGATTTCGGTTCACTTTTATTGCGGACAGCTTTTCCGAGGTTTCCCCGATAAGCTTTTTGATCCCGTCATACCCTTTGGCATTGAGAACGTTCTCGCGGAAAGCCGAATATATCCTGTCCGTGCTCCCCTTTGCCGTTTCCCTCGGCCTCGTCCTAAACGTTTGCCTTTCAAGCTCGTCGACAAGCGCGGAAATACGCGCCGCTTTTTTTACGGCGCCTATGACGCGGTTCACGTTTTTTTCGTAACCGGAAAGTCTGTAAATTCTGCGCATAAGCTCTAAAAGCCCCGCGTCCGGTTTTTCAAGCGCTATAACGTCCATTTTTATGCCGAGGTCCCTTAATATCCCCTGTTCGATTTCGGAATAATATCCGAAACGGCAGGGCCCGCAGCCTCCCGTTATAAGGATCGTATCCGCGCCCTGCTCGTAGGCCTTTATATAATTGCCGAGATTTATTTTAAGCGGAAGGCAGGCAAGCTCCGGGGCGTAGCGCGCCCCGATGCTGAGCGCCTCCTGGTTGTCGAGCGGCGGAATCACGTAAGAAACGCCAAGCTCATCCAGCAGAACTTTCGCCGTGATGTAAGTATTGCCCATGTGAGGGAAGGTTAATATCATTCTTTTTCCTCCATCGGATCATATCGATAAAAGCTTCGATCCTGGTGTTAAGACCGGCCTCGCCTGAATGCTCGTCGAGCGTAATTACGGCAAACGGCAAATCCTTTTCCCGCCTGATAAGCCGTTCCACATAATCGCAGACGAACGAGTCCACCCCGCAGCCGAACGCCATCACATAAAGAATGCCGTCTATATCCTGCCTGTCCAACAGGCAGAAGGCGGCGCCGACCGCTTTGCTGCCGAAATTCCAGAACATTTTTTTGGGGATTGTCCCGCTCCTTTTAATGATGGAATCCCTGTCCAGCATATCAAGCGTAATTACCTCGGCGTTTTCAGCCCTTATTTTGTTAAGCAGATTCATATTGAGACAGCTGTCGTAAAGATTGTAGCCGTGCCCTATCACGGCGATTTTGAGACGCCCTTCGTTTTTGAGAACGCCTGCAGGTGCCGCCGCTTCCGCAGGCAAGACTCCGTACCCCGATTTAACCGCTTTATTGTAGGCGCTGCGGATAAGCGCGCGGTCGGTTGTAAAAAAGCTTCCCGCCTCATAAGCCGCTTTCAGGCCGCCGTTTTTGTCTTTTCTCATGTTTATCTCGGCGTCGATAATAAAGGGAAGCCCGCCGATGCTGCCTCTTACCATATCGGGCAGTCCGCCGAACTTCGGGCAAACGTATTCGTTTCTTGAGATGCTCGTAAGCCTCGGAATAAAGATGCAGTCCGCCCGGCCCATAAGGTTTATTACATGCCCGAAAAAAATTTTAACCGCGAAGCACGCTTCGTCAACGCAGGCTTTAACGCCGTCGTCGATAATTTTTTTCGAAGTCCTGTCGGACAAAACGACCTCAGCGCCCAGTTCTTCAAAGAAGACCTTCCAGGCCGCATAAAATTCGTAATAGGATAATCCCCTCGGGATTCCCACTTTCTTCATAATAAAGCACCCCATAAGGATTATCGACATAATAAATTATGTTATACATTTTTCTGTAATATTGACGGAAAACTTTGACTGCCTTTATATTAGATGATATTATTGCAATAAATAAGATAGTTGAGGGGCATTATGCAGTTTGTGTTGTATTTGGAGCTTAATTTTTTTGCTCTTTTTGTGCTGCTTTTGATCTTCCTGAATATATACGGCAGGACCGAAAAGCATCTTACGGAGCAAAAGCTGTTTCTTGCTCTCGTCATGTCGAACGCCGTGCTGCTTGTCTTGGATTCGGGGATGTGGTTTTTAGACGGAAGGCCGGGCGCGGCCGCGCATTCAGTATATTTATTTGTAACAGTTTTGTATTACATAATGAACCCTTCAATATGCTTCGTATGGTCGCTTTATGTGGATTATCAGATAAACCGCAACGAAAAACGTCTCGAAAAGCTTTGCTTAATATTGCTTCCTCCCTTGATACTAAACGTTTTGTTATCCCTTTTAAGCGTTAACCGCAATTTGCTTTTTAGCATTGACAGCGGCAATATCTATCACCGCGGCCCCCTGTTCCTCCTTATGTTTGCTATAAGCTACCTGTATCTTGCCGGCGCAATGCTCCAGATATTGGCAAACCGCAAAAAAATGAACAGAATCGGCTTCTATTCGCTTATATCCTTTGAGTTTCTTCCGTTTATAGCAGGAATTATACAGACCATGTTCTACGGAGTATCCCTTGTGTGGATATGCACGTCCATTTCAATCCTGATAATCTTCATAAACATTCAGAATAACCAGCTCTACACCGACTACCTTACCGGCCTTTTTAACCGGCGGCAGCTGGATAATTATCTTCAGCAGAGGTCTCTTTATCACTCCGGCAAAAAAAAGCTTGCCGGGATAATGCTCGACCTTGATTCGTTCAAGATGATAAATGATCTGTACGGTCACGCCGCGGGGGATCAGGCCCTTGAGTATACCGCGAAAATTCTTAAAAAATCCTTCCGTAAAGACGATTTCATCGCGAGATACGGCGGAGACGAATTCATAGTAATAATGGAAATAGAAAACTGCATGGACACGGTCAACTCCATTGACAGGCTTACGCGCAACCTTGAGCATTTTAATTCGCTGAAAGCCGTCCCCTATAAAATCGCCTTAAGCCTCGGCTACGACTATGTCGACTGCAAAACGGAAAAATCCGTTCTTAAATTTTTGAAACATATCGATAACCTTATGTACGAAGACAAACTGGCGAAGAAAATAGTATAAAAAAAGACGGTTGATCCGTCTTTTATGATTTTATTGTCTTTTATTTTCTTTTTTCTTGGTAGTCCGCCTCGTCCTTAATCTCATGGCGCATACCCTCAAGCGCCCGTTCTCTTCTTTCGTTTTTATCCTGAAGGTCTCTCTTCGCGTTTCTGTCGGACGTTTTTTCAATCATTTCATCCGCAAGCCGAATATTTTTAACGGTATCGTCTATATGCTCCTGAATTTTTTCCACATTGTCGCTGCGATTATCGGGATTATGCTTCATAATAACTTAAACCCCTTAAAACTTTTTTATTAGTATTTGCAGGGTTAACGTAAGTTGTTAATAAAACTTATACATATAAATAATAAAAAAAGCGGGAGGGTCTATTATGTGGTCTCGGGAAATTCTGAAGGCCCGCGCGAAGAATGCGCTTCGCGGGAGGTACTGGATCGCATTTCTTGTTTGCCTTATAGCCGAAGTAATCGGCACCGGTTTAGCATTTACCACGGGTTTAGGGCGAAATCATTCCGGCGGCTCGCTTGAATCGCTGCCGTCTTTTGGTTACCTTACCCCTATGTCTGTCTTTATAATAATTTCCATCTTAATAACCGTGTTTTTTTTCGCCGTGATAATATCTTCGGCATATTCATTTCTCGTAGCTTTGCCGTTAGCTGCCGGCAAATCGAAATTTTTCCTTCAAAACAGGAACGGCGAAGGCGAAATAGGTCAGCTTTTTTACGCCTTTAAAAGCGGCCGCTACATAGCCATCGTCAAAAGCATGGCCTGGCGTCTTCTGTTCAACGCGCTGTGGTTTTTACTGTTCATTATACCCGGCATCGTCAAAAGCTACTCCTACTTGCTGGTTCCTTACATTCTTGCAGATAATCCGAATATCGGGTATCGCCGCGCGCTTAAACTTAGTATTGAGATGACTGACGGCTATAAATTCAAAATTTTTATCCTGCAACTTTCTTTTATAGGCTGGTACCTGCTCGGTTCGCTTTGCTTTTTCGTCGGCGTGCTGTTCGTAAAGCCTTATTATGACGCGACGTTTGCCGAAATGTACGTGGAAATCAGAGACTGCGCGGTCGAATCCGGCATATGTACAAGAGAAGAGCTCAATCTGTGATTAAGATAAAATAGGTATAACGTCTAATAGAGAATCGACCCTGGCGTATATCATTTCGCTTAAAGATTCATCGGGGGTTATAAGGTCGGGGATGTTGACCGGCTTTGTCTTAGCGCCGTAAGCCGACATTATTCCGACGGGCGAGTCCTCAAGAACAAGGCAGTCTTCGGGCTTTACATCCAGAAGCCTGCACGCGGTCTCGTAAATTTCGGGATCCGGCTTGCCTTTAGAGACCATATCTCCGCAGACAACGCAGTCAAAGAAATCTTTAATTCCGGCGTTTTCAAGGTTAAACATGGTGCGGTTCCTGTCCGTCGAGGTAGCTATCGCGGTTTTGTAACGCCTTTCGCGAAGAAAGCTCAAAAGCTCGTCAAGTCCCTTCTTTTTCGGTACCCCGTGCTCCTCTATATAACGTTTCTCGTATTCGAGCTTAAATTTTCGGGCAAACTGCAAATCAAAATTTTCCCCGAACCTGTCCATAAAAAGCTTTTGTGCCTGAACCCTGTTGATGCCTATGGTTTTCATCAGAATATCCGTTGGCATAAAAAAGCCCGTTTTCTCCCCCGCGTATTTCCACCCTTCCATTGAAAGCCTTTCGGTATCAAAAATTATCCCGTCCATGTCAAATATTACAGCCTTAAACATTTTCCCGACCCCACGCCTTATAATTATTTTCGGTTTTTGAGCTCAAATATGTTTAATGCCGTTTATTAGGCATTTAATCAGGCCAAAAACACATACATATTCTTTTATATCACGAGTGAGAAGAATGTCAAGCAAATAGGTAAAAACCCTGCGCCTCCCGGAGGCAAAAACTCCGGATAAATCTTATAAAACGGAGGAAAAAAATGTACCGCGTCGGAATCGACCTCGGAGGAACAAATATTGCGTCGGGCGTAACCGACGACAAAGGCAAGCTCATAGTAAAAGCAAGCGTGCCTACGGAAGCTTCGTCGGGCAGGGAACGCGTCTGCGCGCTGATCCGCGAATCCGCCGAACAGGCGCTTTATAAAGGGGGGCTCGGCTTCTCTGACATTGAAACCGTCGGGCTGGGTTTCCCCGGCACGGTGGAAAGAAATAAAAAGGCGCTCTTAAACGCCGTAAATCTGCCCTGTCTAAACGGCGTGCCCCTCAAGGGCATTTTCCCTGAATTTCCCGAAACCCGTCTGTTTGTTGAAAACGACGCAAACGCCGCGGCTCTTGGCGAGCTTGTCGCCGGAAGCGGAAAAAACAAAAAAAGCCTTGTTATGATCACCCTCGGAACCGGCCTGGGAGGCGGAATCATAATTGACGGCAGGATATATTCGGGGTTTAACGGCTGCGCGGGTGAAGTCGGCCATATGGTAATAAATAAAGGCGGCAGGGAATGCTCCTGCGGAAGAAAAGGCTGCTTTGAAAAATACGCGTCCGCGACGGGCCTTATTACTACCACAATTGAAGAAATGAATAAAAACAAAGCCAGTCTTTTGTGGGAGCTTTGCGAAAACGACCCTCAAAAAGTTACCGGGCGCACGGCCTTTGAGGCAATGAGAAAAGGCGATAATTCCGGAAGGGCGGCAGTAAGCCGTTACCTCGGTGATTTATCCCTCG
The DNA here is from genome assembly GCA_030705725.1 of Bacillota bacterium. GTDB lineage: Bacteria > Bacillota > Clostridia > Oscillospirales > Butyricicoccaceae > UBA6114. Next base: position 1,140 of record JAUZPW010000020.1, on the reverse strand, counting down.
GTGTCGTCAATATAATCAGCATGTTCCAGCCCGAGGTTTTCGCCATATCCGGAGGAATCTCAAACGAAGGGGATGCGCTGCTTATACCCCTCAGAGCTCTTTGTGAAAAAGAGCGCTTTAACACAAACGGCGCCTATACCGAAATTATGCTGGCCTCCTGCAAGGATTCCGGTATCGTGGGTGCCGCGATGCTTTTCTCTCAAATGCGATAATAATGTAAGCAATTACTTATAATTGTTCTTTGCTTTCTTTGAATAGCTTTTTGTATATATAAAACGCATAACAGCGCAGTCTAATAAGCTTAGTTTCCTTCCGCTGCCGAAGAACTCGCCGCATATCTGCGCAAGCATATTTTTCCCCATTATAAACCTGACCGCGTTTAGGTCGTCTTTTTCCGCCGTGCAGCAGACGGCGCCGGAGCCCGGAATCAAAACCGCGGCTCTGTTTTTGAGTGCCATAACGACATGCTCGGGTTTCGCGCTTTTTGCGCATTCCGCTTTATCCCCAATAATCTGGGCAAAATCGTCCAGCATCGGTAAAACCGGCCTGCCCGTATACGAAGCCTCAAATAGGCCGCCGTCCGTCGCCTGCTCTATAAAGTTTACGTCCTTTCGTTTAAGGTAAATCGCCCCGTGCAAGAGCGCGTTCTCCGAAAAAACGCCGTCGTCAAATCCGTACTCCTTGTTATTTTCGGACTCCATAATAAAGCCGCGTTTTATTCTTCTGCTGTTTCCGGATAATCCGGGGTTTTTACCCAGAGTGCCCTCTCCTAGAGCCTTTGAAGCATAAAACCCGTAAAATTCTTTCTCGTTAAAAGACTGAGCGCCGCTTATCTCTAAGTACCGTCCGCGCATAAAAGCGGAGCAGGCCTCCTCGAGCTGTCTCGCTGCCCTAAAGGCTTCCTCATAGCATTCCCCGAAGCAAAGCGCCCCGTGATGCGCCATAATCACCGCGTGTCCGCCGCAGCGCTCAATGGCTTTGCCAACGTTCTCCCTAAGCTTTCCGCTCCCGGGAAGGCCGTAATCAGCGATCGGAACGTTTTCGCCCAGCTCGGAAAAGCCGGGAGACGGAATGCTCTTAATTTCGAGGACGCTCACGGCTGACGCCATGCTTTGATGGGTGTGTATGATAAAGTTGACG
>JAUZPW010000002.1 GCA_030705725.1 Bacillota bacterium | reverse complement strand
GTTTAAGACCGCCTCGTCGTATAAAACCGTCATGTCGTTTTTCAAAAGATTTACATTGACCTTTTTAACTCCGCCGAGACCGCCGACGCTTTTTTCCACATGCGCCGAGCACGCGGAGCAGGTCATTCCCGTAACGCTGAATTTTTTCTCCGTCATATCTGTGCCCTTCCTCCGGTTATCCCCATCCCCCCAGGGGGGTGTATCTCTTAATCTCAATATATTATATTTTTTCTCCTTTGTCAATAAAAAATCCTCCCTTCTGAAATTACAGAAAGGAGGATTAATCTTATAAAAAAGTATTCTGGGGATAAAGGGGCCTGAGCCCCTTGTTTTTTAGCTACGTCCGGAGGCGGACATGCGCCGCCGCAGGACACACTGGACAAAACCGCAGGTTTTGTCCGCCCCTGGGGAAGCTTCGAGGGGGAATTGGATTCCCTCTCGAAAAAAATCCTCCCTCCCGGAATTCCGGGAAGGAGGATTTTTATCACGCCGGGCTAACCCCGGTGGTTTGTTCAGTTTCCTATAAACATCTGAGAAATATAGATATTGCCGTTTGAATCCTTCGCGATGCCGATTCCGATTTCGGTGTAAGCGGAATTCAGGATGTTCGCCCTGTGTCCCGGCGAATTCATAAGCGCGGTGTGCGCGGCTCCGACGCTCTGGTTCATAGCGATGTTTTCACCCGCGGTTCTGTAGGAGATGCCGAAGGTTTTCATCATATCGAACGGGCTGCCGTATGTGGGCGAGGTGTGTGAGAAGTAACTGTGGTCGATCATGTCCTGCGCTTTTGTGCGCGCGACTTCCGTAAGCTTTACGTTTACCTTAAGCGCCGCGACGCCGGCTTTCGCGCGTTCGCCGTTGACAAGGTTCACCATCTGCTGCTCAAGCGCCGATACGCCTGCCTGCGGGGCTGTCGTTGTGCCGCCGTTAGTCGGCGTCGGATTCGTGTTTGTTCCCGTCGGCGGAGTATTTGTTCCTGTCGTGGGAGTTGTCGTGGTCGGAACGGTTTTCCTGGCGTTCCTTGCTTTTTTTACGGCTTTCCAGGCTTTAGCCTTTGAGTTTTTGCCGCAGACGGCCCTTTTTATTTCGGAAACGTTAAAATTGCCGCCGTTTAACCATTTCTGTATCGTTGCGGCGTCGGTTTTTCTGAGTGACGCCATTATGGCGGTCAGATTTCCGCAGCCCGCGTTCGCTCTGTTGCCCTGCGTGATTCCCGCCGTATTTCCGCAGCCGGTGTTGCCGGTGCAGCCTGAAGTCTGGCAGTTCGCCTGTCCGCAATTGTACGTCGGGCAGTTATAAGCGCCGCATACCGCGTTTGTCTTGCATTCTGTATTACCACTGCATGTACTCGAGGGAGAGAATGAAGACCCATAGTTCTGGCAACTACCTGCGGCAAACGCCGGGGTCAGAAGCGACGCTGCGATAACAATTGAGCCGATCGCTCCAACTGCCGCCCTCATTAACCTGCTTCTCTGAGCTTTCATTTTTTTACCTCCAAAAAAAATTGTTAAGAACAAACTCTTAACTTGCCTAAATGGTAACAAAATAGTTACAAAAAAGCAACCTTTTAGCCATGGTAATTTCTGGCCGGATATAAAACGGCTCCGGAAGTCTGCTGATAAGCTTCCGGAGCCGTCCTGCAAAAACCGATAATATTCTACCCTATGTCGCGCCTGTAATGCATCCTGTCAAACCTAATTCCGCCGACAGCCTCGTAGGCTTTTTCGGCCGCCTCCCGGGCGGTTTTCCCGGTTGCCGTCACGCCGAGTACGCGCCCGCCCGAGGTCTTGTAAACTCCGTCCTCAAGCTTCGTTCCCGCGTGGAAAATAACGGCCCCGGTTTTCCGGGCGTCCGAGATACCCCCGATAGGGAACCCGGTCTCGTATTTAACGGGATACCCTCCCGACGCCATCACCACGCAGCACGAAGCATCGTCCGAAAACGAAATATCGGCGTCCTTGAGCGTTCCGTCGACGACGGCGTTCATCGCGTCCAGCAGATCGCTCTTCATGCGCGTAAGCACCGCCTGTGTTTCCGGGTCGCCGAACCGGGCGTTGTACTCGATAACCTTCGGCCCGCTTGAGGTCAGCATCAGCCCGAAATACAAAACTCCCTGAAACGGCCTGTTTTCCGCCTTCATAGCGCGGATTGTGGGAAGAAAGATTCTCTCCATACACTGCGCTTCAATTTCCTTTGTATAATTTACGCTGGGTGAAAAAGCGCCCATGCCGCCCGTGTTCGGGCCTTTGTCTCCGTCGAAAGCCCTTTTGTGATCCTGCGCCGAGGGCATCAGCCTGAGCGTCTCCCCGTCTGTGAAGCAAAGCACGGATACCTCCGGCCCGGTGAGGTATTCCTCGATCACGACTTTTTTGCCGGCGCTTCCGAAAACCCCGTCCTCCATCGCGGCTTTTACGGCGTTCTCGGCTTCCTCCTCCGTCATAGCGACGGTAACGCCCTTTCCGAGCGCCAGCCCGTCCGCTTTAACGACGATAGGCGCGCCGTTCTTCTTTATATACGCGAACGCTTCCCCCTGATCGTCAAAAACCTCGTAGCCCGCCGTCGGAATATCGTATTTTTGCATCAGCTCTTTAGCAAAGGCCTTCGAGCCCTCTATCAAAGCGGCGTTCTTTTTGGGCCCGAAAGCGCGGAACCCGTTTTCCTGAAGCATGTCGACCATGCCGAGCATGAGCGGATCGTCCGGCGCGACAACGACAAGGTCGGGGTTGTTTTTTTTGCAGAACTCCAGCACTCCGGTAAGGTCGGTGGCTTTAACAGGCACGCACTCCGCGACCTCGGAAATGCCTCCGTTTCCGGGCGCGCACCATATCTTTCCGGCCTTCGGGCTCTGCGCCAGCTTCCAGGCGATGGCGTGCTCTCGCCCGCCCCCGCCGATAATCAGCACCTTCATGTTCTTCCCCCGCCTGTCAGTGCTTAAAATGGCGCATGCCCGTAAATACCATGGCGATTCCGTATTTGTTGCAGGCGTCTATCGAATCCTGATCCCTGACGGAGCCGCCGGGCTGGATAATAGCCGTGATTCCGGCCTCCTTCGCCGCTTTTACGCAGTCGTCAAACGGAAAGAACGCGTCCGACGCCATAACCGAGCCCGCGGCATGATCCCCGGCGTATTTTATCGCGAGCTCCAAAGCCGTGATTCTGTTCGTCTGCCCGGGCCCGATACCGACCGTTCGGTTCCCCTTCGCCAGCACGATACCGTTCGATTTCGTGTGCTTTACGACCCGCAGCGCAAAGAGCATTTCTTCCATCTCCCGCTTAGTCGGCGCCCTATCCGTAACCGTTTTCGGTTCCTCCTCGGGAAGAAGCGAGCAGTTTAAGTCCTGAACAAGCAGCCCGCCCGCGACCTTCTTGAAGTCCCGCATCGAGCTCTCGTTAGGCCGCATAATTTCGGGCAGCCTCATAATCCGCAGGTTTTTCTTTTTCTTCAGTATTTCAAGCGCCTCGTCGGTAAAAGAAGGCGCCAAAACGATTTCGAGGAAAGTTTTGATGATTTCGGAAGCCGTGAGATGGTCGCAGCAGCGGTTTAAGGCGACGATCCCTCCGTATATTGAAACCGGGTCCGCTTCGTACGCTTCCCTGTATGCGTCAAGTATCGTTTTCCCGACCCCGACGCCGCACGGGTTCGCGTGCTTGACTGCGACCGCGCAGGGCGTGTCTCCGAATTCCTTCAAAGTATCGATGGCGCCCGCGGCGTCGTTGATGTTGTTGTATGAAAGCTCCTTGCCCCAGAGCTGTTCGGCTTCCGTTAGCGTGCCGCAAAAGTCGCCGATTTCTTTGTAAAAGGCGGCCTTTTGGTGCGGATTTTCGCCGTAGCGCAGATCCTGCGCCTTCTCGTAGGTAAAAGTTATAGTTTCCGGGAACTCGATCCCCGCTTTTTTGCGCAGATAAGAGGCTATAAGCGCGTCGTAATGCGCCGTATGCTCGAATACCTTCTGGGCAAGCATGAACTTGGTTTCTTTTGAAACTCCGCCCTCCCGAAGCCCGGAAATCACCTTGGGGTAATCCCTCGGGTCTACGACCACGCAGACGTCCTGCCAGTTTTTCGCGGCGGCGCGTATCATCGTCGGCCCCCCGATGTCGATGTTTTCAATGGCCTCGGCAAGCTCCGTGCCGGGCTTTAATATCGTCTGCTTAAAGGGATACAAATTTATCGCGACAAGGTCTATCGGGGTAACGTTTAAGTCCTGAAGCTGCTGCATGTGTTCGGGATTATCCCGAATCGCGAGAATTCCGGCGTGCACCATCGGATGCAGCGTTTTGACCCGCCCGTCCAGGCATTCGGGGAAGCCGGTGACGTCGGATATTCCGGTAACGGGTATTCCTGCTTTAATAAGCGTTCCCGCCGTTCCTCCGGTCGAAACGATTTCAAAGCCCAGCTCGACAAGCGCCCCGGCGAATTCAATCAGGCCGGTTTTGTCGGATACGCTCAAAAGCGCGCGCTTTTTCATGCTCTCCACCTCTTATAATAAAATATTAACCTTCTGACCTTCGATTCTGAGCTTGTCCTCGCAAAAAAGCGACACCGCGCGGGGCAGAAGCTCCCATTCCGCTTCCCTCATAACCCTCTTTTGCAGGCTTTCAGGCGTGTCGTTCGCCTTGACCTCGACCGCCTTCTGCAATATTATTGCGCCGCCGTCCGTGATTTCGTTCACGAAATGCACCGTGGCTCCCGTGACCTTTGCGCCCCGTTCCAAAACCGCTTCGTGAACCTTCAGCCCGTAAAACCCGTTTCCGCAAAAAGACGGTATAAGCGAAGGATGCACGTTTATTATCCTGTCCTTAAAACATCCGCAGAAATACGGCCCCAAAACGACCATAAACCCGGCCAGCACCACGAGGTCGGCTCCGTTTTCCCGAAGCAGCGAACAAAGCGCCGCGTCATATTCGCGCTGCGAAAGAAATTCGCTTCTCCCGATAACAAACGACGGGATTCCGGCTTTCTCCGCCCGTGAAAGGGCGAAAGCTCCCGGTTTTGACGAAATTACGGCGCTTATACGCCCGTTTGTTATTTTCCCGGCATTCTGCGCGTCGATAAGCGCCTGAAGATTTGTGCCGCCGCCCGAAACCAGAACGGCGATTCTTTTCCCATTCCCCATATCAGTAAAGCTCAACGCCTTTTTCTCCGCGCACGCATTCGCCGATCACGTGCGCCCGCTCTCCCGCGGCGTTTAAGGCCAGAACCGCCGCCGCCGCGTCCTCGGGGGCGACAACCGCTATAAGCCCCGCTCCCATGTTAAAGGTGTTGTACATGTCTCGCTCCGGTATATTCCCCTGACGCATGATAATATCGAATATCGGCGAGCGCGGCATCGCCTTTTTCTCGATTCTGGCGCAGATTCCCTCGGGCAGCATGCGCGGTATGTTCTCGTAAAACCCGCCCCCGGTGATATGCGATAAAGCCTTCACCGCGACAGCGGAGCGCAGCGCTTTTACGGCGTTTGAATATATTCTCGTCGGGGTCAAAAGCTCCTCGCCGAGCGTTTTTTTAAGCTCCGGCTCGTAGCGTCCGACCGTCTTTTCATTTATGTCCAAGGCCTTCCGAATCAGTGAAAAGCCGTTTGAATGCACGCCCGACGACGAGACCGCCACGAGCGCGTCGCCCGGTCTGACCGTTTTGCCGTCTATCACGCTGTTGTAATCGAGCGCCCCGACCGCAAACCCCGCCAGGTCGTATTCGTTTTCCGGATAAAAACCGGGCATTTCGGCGGTTTCCCCGCCGATAAGCGCGCAGGAAGCCTGCAAGCAGCCTTCCGACACGCCGCTCACGATCTGCTGAACCTTTGAGGGGTCAAGCCTTCCAAGGGCTATATAATCGAGGAAAAAAAGCGGTCTCGCGCCCGAGCATAAAATATCGTTCACGCACATCGCGACGCAGTCTATTCCCACGGTATCGTGCTTGTCCATAAGAAACGCGATCTTAAGCTTCGTTCCGACCCCGTCTGCGCCCGAAACCAGAACCGGCCTCGACATGCCGGAAAAATCCGGCTCGAAAAGTCCCCCGAAACCGCCTATAGAACCTATTACTCCCTTTGTGAACGTTTTTTCGACGTCCGAGCGCATAAGCTTCACCGCGTTATAACCCGCCGTAACGTCGACCCCCGCTTTTTTATAGCTTTCGCTTTCAGAGCGTGTCATTCGCCGATCCTCCGTTCAAAAATATTTTTCCGGCTGACATCGGGCTCCTTAACCGGGTATTTGCCGGAGAAGCAGCCGAGGCAGAATCTGCGCCCGCAGCCTTTTTCTATTTTTTCAAACGCCTCAACCGGAAGAAACCCGATGCTGTCGACCCCGATTTTCTTTCCGATCTCCTCGACGCTCATTTTGTGCGCAATCAGCATGTCTCTGTCCGGCACGTCCGTCCCGAAATAGCAGGGGTTCTTAAACGGCGGGGAGGAAAGCCTCATATGCACTTCCAGCGCTCCCACCTCCCTAATCATTCTTACAATGTTTGCGGACGTCGTTCCCCTGACGATGGAGTCGTCGACCATAACTACCCTCTTTCCCCTTACGGCCGACGAAAGCACGTTCAGCTTGATGCTTACCGCGCGTTCGCGCTGCGTCTGCGAGGGCTGGATGAACGTCCGTCCTATATATCGGTTTTTAATAAGCCCGGTGCCGTAGGGCACTCCCGACTCCTCCGCGTACCCGAGCGCCGCCGACAGGCCGGAGTCCGGCACGCCGAAAACAAGATCCGCGTCTACCGGATACGTTCTGGCAAGATATTTTCCCATCTCGCGGCGCGCCGCGTCCACGGAAAGCCCGTCGATAACGCTGTCCGGCCGCGCGAAGTAAACATACTCGAAAACGCAGAGTCCCTCTTTGGCTTTTATCCCGCTTTCTATCGAGGTCAGCTCTCCCTCGAGGCATACTACTATCTCGCCGGGCTCGACGTCTCTTAAAAAGGTCGCGCCGATAGCGTCGAGCGCGCAGCTTTCCGAGGCGAAAACGTATGAGTTGCTGAGCTTTCCGATGCAAAGCGGGCGAAAGCCCGAAGGGTCGCGCACCGCAATAAGCTTCCTCGGGCTCATAATAACGAGAGAATACGCTCCCTTGATTTTTCCCATGGCGTTTTTTACGGCGTCCTCGATCGAATCGGTTTTAAGGCGCTCGCGAACTATCGCGTAAGCGATAACCTCCGAGTCGTTTGAGGTGTGAAAGATTCCGCCGGCCATTTCGTATTTTTCCCGAAGCTCATAGGCGTTTGTCAGCGCGCCGTTGTGCGCTATCGCGAGATTGCCCTTGATGTGCGAAATAACAATCGGCTGCGCGTTTTCGCGCGTGTTTTTGCCGAGCGTCGAATAGCGCACATGCCCTATAGCCGACTGGCCCGGAAGCGAAATCAGGTCGTCGTCGTCAAATACCTCCGGCACAAGCCCGACATTCTTCTGGAGGCTTATTACGCCCTTGTCGTTTACGGCAATGCCGCACGCCTCCTGTCCTCTGTGCTGGAGGGCGAAAAGAGCGGTGTAAGCTTCGTGGGCCGGGTTAAAGCTGTCCTTTTCGGAAACCGAGATGCCGAATATTCCGCACTCCTCGTGCAGTTTTTCCGTCCCCAATATGCCCCTAAAATTCTTATTCATTCCTTTTATTCTCCCATCAAGCGGTGAAGAACCTCCCTGTATGCATCCTCAACGTGTCCGAGATCGCGGCGGAAACGATCCTTGTCGAGTTTTTCTCCGGTCTTAACGTCCCAAAACCGGCAGGTATCGGGGCTGATCTCGTCCGCAAGAACAATCGTCCCGTCCGCGAGCCTGCCGAATTCGAGCTTAAAGTCGATAAGCTCGATGCCGATGTCCTTAAGATAAGCGCCGAGGATTTCGTTTATCTTAAGCGCGTATTCGTCAATTTTCCTGAGCTCGTCATATGAGGCAAGCTCCATCGCGAGCGCGTGATACTCGTTAATCATAGGGTCGCCTAGCTCGTCGTTTTTATACGAATATTCCAAAACGGTCCTTTTGAGCTTTGTTCCTTCAGGTATTCCGAGCCGTTTTGAAAGCGAGCCCGCCGCGATGTTGCGCACAATAACCTCGATGGGAACAATGGCTACTTTTTTCACGGCGGTTTCGGTTTCTGAAAGCTCTTTTACAAAATGGGTGGGTATGCCCCTCTTTTCGAGCATCTGCATAAGATAGTTTGTGACGCGGTTGTTTATCGCTCCCTTGCCTGCTATCGTCCCTTTTTTGAGCCCGTTGAACGCCGTCGCGTCGTCCTTGTATTCGACTATGAGGGTTTCGGGTACGTCCGTGCTGAATACCTTTTTTGCTTTTCCCTCGTAAATCTGCCCGAGCTTTTTCATGTTAACCTCCATTCGTTTCCGCGCGCAAAAATCTATTTCCAGGGTTCCGGAATCAGGTTGATGCGAGCGGCTGCCGCTTGTCGGCGAGCGGCGCACCCGTTTATATCAGCGCGATTTTCAAAACTGCTCGTCTTCGCTAAATCGTACTTGCGTTTTTTGAGAACTTATTCGATATTTCAAGGTCTTTTTCAGACACCTCGTCGGCCATCCGCCGTTTAAGCGCGGCGAGCTTATCCGCCAAAGCGCCGTCGGACAAGGCAAGAATCTGAGCAGCCAGAATCGCCGCGTTTTGCCCCCCGTCTATCGCGACGCAGGCAACCGGTATTCCCTTCGGCATCTGCACCGTCGACAGAAGGCTGTCAAGCCCGTCGAGCGTCGAGGACTTCATCGGAACCCCAATAACGGGAAGCGTGGTAAAAGACGCCAAAACCCCCGCGAGATGAGCCGCCTTCCCCGCAGCCGCGATAATTACGCCGAAGCCGTTTCCCGCGGCGTTTTTCGAGAATTCCGCCGCCTTATCCGGCGTCCTGTGCGCCGAGATTACCCTCGCCTCAAAAGGTATCCCCAGCTCTCCAAGCGTCGTGAAGGCCGCTTCCAGCGCCTTCAGATCCGAATCGGAGCCCATAACAACAGCAACCTTCATCAAAAACCTCCCGAATAACAAAGGGGCATCCGCATGGATGCCCCCGTTTTTGCACACTTATTTTTTTGTTTTTAGGCAGGACATGCTCAAGAAAATTCCGCACGGTAAGAAAGACAGGATTCTCATTGCATATCCCCCAATACATATAATTACAATTTTATTCTAGCGTATTGCCCGTCCGTTTACAAGCTATCATAGAGACGAAAAAAAGCAATGAAACTTAACAAAAAATAGTCATTTTACCAGTTCAGTTTGATTTATCCGCTCCAGCCAGTCTCCCTTTTGCATCCGTCTGAAATACATAACTCCTCTGAAAATCCAATCGAGCCCCGTCGCCGCCACGACCCCGCCGAGCATCATGCCGAAGCGGATTCCGAGAATATATCCCCCCAGGGCTCTGAATACCCACATTCCGAAAACCGAAACCACAAGGGGAAACCTGACGTCGTTCGCGCCGCGGAACCCCATCGGGAAGCAGAAGGCGGTCGTTAAGGCGAGGTAAAACGGGCATACCATGCGTATAGCCGCCGCGGAAACTTTTATTATTTCCGGGTCGGATGAGAATATCCTGCACACAAAAGGCGCGAGAATAAAAAGCGCTATTGCCGAGCAAAAAGTGGCCTTTTCGCTTCTGCTGCCGATATACCTGAGCGCGTCGTCGCTCCGTCTGCGGCTTCCCGTGCCCGCCCTCTGCGCGACGAGGGTCACCATAACCGTGTTATAGGCGTTAAGCGGAAGGCAGAACAGATCGATGCTCGACTGGAGCACCGCGTTCGACGATATCATGACCGTTCCCATCAGCGCGATATAGACCTGTATTATGAGCCTTCCGGTGAAATAGAAAAAAGTCTCCATACACGACGGTATACCGATGCTCAATATTTCCTTTATTATTCCCGGTTCGAGCTTAAAATCCGTGCCGAACGTCAGACGGACGGGCGATTTTTTGCGCATCATCGCAAAAACAAGAAAAAGCATTCCCGTAAGCCGCGATATGAAAATAGTCATGCCGGCCCCGAACGCCCCGTAGCCTCCCGAACCGTTTACTCCGATTATCAGAAAAAAACCGAGCGCAATGTTCGTCGAGTTTATTAAAATGGAAGCCGCCATCGGCAGCTTAACGGAATCCGCGGCTCTCAGCGTTCCCGCGCAAAGCGAAAATAAAAAAGTAAAAGGAAGCGACAGAAAAGACCAGAAAGCATAAGAAAGCGCGTTTTCCATAACCCGGCGCTCGACGCCCCCGTAAAGCAGATAGAGTATCTGGGGCCTCAAAGCGGTAAATAAAAGCGAAAACGCCGTAAAAAAAAGCGTGCCGAAAACGGCCGCCTGCCTGAAAGCCCTTTCCGCGTTCTGCCTGTCCTTCCGCCCGATATTCTGCGCCGCGACCACGGTTCCGGCCGTTGCGAGCGTTATAAAGCAGTTTGATAAAACCTGGTTTATAACGTCGACCTGCCCGACGCCCGCCAGTACCTCTCTTGAGACGTTGCCCGCCATAATAATATTGACAATGCCGAGGCATGTTGCCGAAAACTGATCCGTGAGCACCGACGGAAGCATATTCCTGATCTGTTTTTTAAGCTCGGGCTCTGCCTCCCGGCCTTTTGCGTAAAGCTCCACCATTTAAGATATACTTCCCGGTTCAGTTTGAAGGGAAAACCCCCAGTTTTTTAAGCTCCTGCTCCATAAGGCGCACTCTCGAATCCCACGAGCAGAGTCCGGCCAGCCTGACGCGCTCGTGCCTCAGGCCCGGGTCGTTCTCACAGGCCGCCTTGCGGCACTGCTCCGTAAATTCTCCGCCGGAGGACGCCAAATAAACGACGTCCTTGTATTCGAGCACCTGCAGCGGCTCGGGCGCCGTAACTATCGGCTTTCCCGTCGCCAGATATTCATAGAACTTAAGGGGGCTCACATCCTTTGAAAGCGCGCCCTGCCTGAACGGATTCAGGCAGACGTCAAAATGCGAAAGGTATGGCGGAAGCTCTTCCTGCTTCTTAAGTCCCAGAAAATGCACGTTTTTATAACCCTCAAAACGGCTAAGATCGACCCCCGGCAGCGGCCTTCCTATAAATATAAGGTGCCAGTCGGGGCTGGTCTTCGCCAGCTCCTCGAGCCAGTCGTAATTAATGCACTCCTGAAGCATCCCGACAAAGCCGAATTTTTTCCCGCCGAGCTCCGCTATTTCAGCGGGCGCCTTGAGCGACCCGTCGGCCGCTTTGGAAAAGAGCTCGTAAGCGCATCCGTTCGGGATAAGGAAGGTGTTTTTGTTGTATACGGAAAGCGTCTCGTAAAGTCCCGAGGCCGTGCAGAAAACAGCGTCCGCTTTTTTTGCAAGCTCCTCTTCCATTTTATCCACAACGGCTTTGTTGATAAGCCCCTTGTAAGCCGAGTGGCGGTCTACGCAGTCGTAAACAAGCGCCTTTTTCGGTATTTTGTCCGCAATATCGCAGCACGACGGCGAATAGCACCATAAAACCGGCTCCGAAAACGAGTGCAGCTTAATTTTCTTTTTCACGAACCTGGACAGCGCCCATTGGTTTATTCTGTTTAATAAACGGATTTTGTTGTAAAACGGAAGCACCGGAGGCGTCGCGTAGACCGTGATGTTTTTTTCCGCCTTTACGCCCTCTTTGCGATAAGCGAAAATCCTCTTCCTGGCGTTTTTGTCTTTAAACGGGGCCAGAATAGTAACGGGTGGATCAAAATATAAAACTTCAGAATCTTTAAGCCTTTTCATCACATTTTGTTTTCTCGTGGGAAAAGGGTAATAATTCGACGTTGAAAGGCAGACTACCTGGTTCATTCGCAGCTCCTCTGCAGGCCTAAAAGCTCCATCGCGGCCTGCCTGTTAATTTTTTCGCGATTTTTGAGCATATCGGCGCTTTCTTTGACCTTTCCCGCGATTTCGCCCGAAAACGCCCTGTCTATCATATCGCAAAGCCTGCTTAAAGTAAGCTCCTCAAACTGTATAAAGAGGTCTGAGTTTATATATTTCATAAACCCGGACACCTTAATGTCGTAAGAAAGCGCGATCGCCGGAACCCCGCCCGCTGCGGAAAACACCAGAGCGTGCAGCCTCATCGCGCAAACAAGCCTCATTCTCCGCAGCAAGGCAATGGTCACGCCGACGCTCCGGGGCTTTTTGAGCACTGTATGAGGTGATTTCATGAGCTGTGCCGCTTTCTCGGCGGCTCTTATGTCCCGCGGATATTCGGCGGGCAGAAAAACGGCCCAGAGCCCGTATTTTTCGTAAGCGTAGTCCGCGGCGGCGGCTATTTCGGCGCTTTTGTCTATATGCTTCCACTCGCGAAGCGCGAAGCATATGTAGCTTTTATCCTTTTCAAGTCCTTCGTCCTCTAAGTACGCATCCGTAACGTCCTCGCTGGCGGGCGAAAGATTCATCGCGGAATCCGCCGCGAGGCGCACCGACGGCTTAAGGACGCCGAGCGTTCTGAGCTCTTTTTGCGACGTGTCGTCGCGCAGCGTGATAATATCTACGGACCCGTTTAATACAAATGCGGCGGCCTTCCGGTTCAGGCTTTTTGCAACCGGGCCGATCCCGCAGCCGTACATCAGCACGCGGCAGGACATAAGCTTCGCGGCGAAAAGCGTGAACAGGTAATAATATAAGGACCTTGTGGAAGTCACGTCCTGAATAAGGCTTCCCCCTCCGTTAATGAAAAGCCCGCACTTCCTGAGCGTCTGCAAAAAGCGGAACACCCCGAATATATAGAACGAGTTGACCCTGTTTGTAAGCCTCGTCTCCTCGGGGTTTCGCGACATAACGTAAACGGGCATGTCCCCGTCAAGCTCGCGCAGGGTCTCGACGACGGACTTAAGAATAGCGTCGTCGCCCGCGTTTCCGCGCCCGTATGCGCCGCAAACGACGGCTCCGTAACGTTTTTTGCTTTTTCTCTTTTTATAACGCCGTATTATCGTTTCGTAAATCGAAATCTGCGTTTCTTTCATTTTCCCTATCGAAAAGTCGGCGGATGCCTTAATAAAGAGGTTTTCGGCAAATTTCATGCGCAGCTCACGGTCCGAGCAGATTTTAAGAAGATATTCCGAAAGCTCCGCCGCGTCCCCCGGCTTAAAGATAAACCCGTTTTTTCCGTGGTCAATTAGGTCCGGCATTCCTCCCACGTCGGACGAAATCGCGGCGCAGCCCTCGCGCACGCCCTCCGTTATGGAATAAGGAAAAGTTTCCGAAAGCGACGTGATAATCGTGACGTCGCTTGCGGCGAAAAACGTGTCCACATCTGGCACCCACCCTGCGAAGCAGACCCTGTCTTCTATTCCGAGCTTATTTGAGAGCGACACGAGCATATTTTTATCCTCGCCCTCGCCCGCTATCATCAGCTTTATATGCGGGTTCTTATCACTGGCAATTTTAACGGCGCGAAGCAGCGTGCCGAGGTCCTTGACGGGATTGAGCCTCGCCGCGACGGAAACTATAACGTCGCCGTCCCCAGCTTGGAGTCCTTTTTCTGCAAGGTAAGCCTTTTTGTCGACCTCGGCCTTCGGCTTCGAAAAATCTATCCCGTTGTAAATCGTAAATATGCGTTCCGGATCAAACCCTCTTTTTATAAGCATGTCCGCCGTTCTGGAGGCGACCGCGGCGTAATAGTCGAGAAGCCTCAGCGAAATCGCGTTCACGGTGCCGAAGGTGTACTGCTTTATGCGGCTGTGCATATAATCAAGCCGGTAGTCCGAATGCACGGTCGAAATAACGGGCGCGTCGTAAAAAAGCTTTGCGAGCGCCCCCATCATGTTCGCCTTCGCGCCGTGGCAGTGTATCACGTCCGGGGAAAACTCCCTGATTGTCTTAAGCAGCGCCGCAAAGGACGCAAAAACAAGCCGTTTGTCGATAACAGCCGTCTTTATGCCCTCGCCCTCCGCAGCCTCGGCGAACTGACCCGCCCGAAAGCTTACGAGCAGCACTTCGTTGTCCTTTGAAAGTTCCTTAAGGAGCGTTAAAATATGTGTTTTCGCGCCGCCGGTATCGCCGCCTCCGGCAATGTGGATGATTTTCATGGCAAACCCCGTTAATTTCAGTTTTCCCGATTTATTAAAAAGTGTTGGAATCGGTTAACTATTTAATATATAATATAGCTTATAAATTTCGGCTGTCTGTTTTTACCTTTATGGATAATATGTTCATTATAATATAACCTTTTTCCAAGGTCAAATAATACAGCCCGCTAATACTCACTAAGGAAGCTGATAATTTGGACAAAGGGAAAATGGCGAAAGACACGTTTTTGTTCCTTCCCGCGAAAATAATCGAGGGCGTCATTGTAATGCTTACAACGGCCCTTTATACGAAGCTCTTTATAACCGAGGCCTACGGCTCGTTCCAGATAATAAACACGACTATGCTGGTAGCCTACCTCATCTGCGCCTCCTGGCTCACAAACTCAGCGACACGGTATATCGGCGACGAGCTCAAAAAGGATTCCGGCCGCGCTTTTTACTCCACGATTATATCCTCGTACCTCGCCATATCCGCCGCCGTCTGCGCGATTTGCCTGGTGCTTTACCTTGCGGGCAGCAACTCCTCATGGCCGGCCGGCGCTTTGATGTTCGCGGCCTACACCCTTTTTATGATGCTCAACGCGATGCTTGTTCAGGCGGGGCTTATAAAATGGAGCATCATCCTTTCCCTGACGGACGTTTCCGTTAAGCTTGCCGCGGCGTATTTTTTCGCAGGGATGCTCCCCTCGGGGGCGGGCACGCCCTACCCCGCGGTTTTCGCATCGGCTTCGGGCGATTTCATCGCGTCCGTAGGCGCGCTCTTCGCGCTCAATATTCCTTATTTATATAAGCCCTCCCGCTTTTCAAAATCCCTTTTTTCCGGCCTCATGCGCTTCGGCTTCCCGCTCATAGGTGTCAGCGTCAGCGTCGGCCTCCTTAACATGGTGGACAGGTATATCGTCGTTTTGTCGATGGGCAAAGCTCCGTTTGCGGTTTATTCCGCGAATTATGCGATAAGCTCCGGCGTTTTCACGATGCTGATGGTCGGCGTAATGCGCGGCGTCTATCCCGCCGTGCTCAGCGCCTGGCGCGACGGCGGCAGAGAAAAAGCCGTTCCGTATCTTGACGCCGGCGTCCGCCTCTACGCCCTTATCGCGCTGCCGTCCGCAGCGGGCCTCGTAGCCGTCGGCAGCCTGCTCTCGCGCATTCTGTTCGCCCGCCCCGAGTACCACGCGGGCGCGCCGGTAATCGGGATCACCGCGTGCGCCATGTTTTTCATGGGTCTCACGGAGTACGCGAACAAAGCGTACGAGCTCACCAAAAACACCGTGCCCGTTCTGCAGAACGCCGCTTTCTCTGCCGTAATAAAAGTTGCGTCGTCCTTCCTGCTTTTGCCCCTTTTCGGCATATCCGGCGCCGCCTTCGGCACTTTCCTCGCTTTTCTTTTTTATTTTGTGCTGACGGCGTTAAGAGCCAAAAAGCTTTTTATTTTTCATATGAGCGCCCGCCGCAAACTTAATATTTTTATAAGCTCGGCGCTCTGCGCTCTGGCCGCGTATTCAGCGTCCATGCTTCCCGTACATCCCGCCGTGGCCCTGATCCTGGCGGTTTTCGCAGGCTTCTTTGTTTACGCTTCGTCTATCGTGCTTTCCGGTGAAGTAAAAAATGAACTCGATTTTATAATGAAACGCCTTAAAATTAAAAAGATATAAACAGCAAAAAAAGAATGGAGTCTAAAAATGAAAATAATTGATGAAAAAGGCCGTTTATTCAAGACTATAAACATTGTAGATCTGCTTGTTGTCGTGGCGCTGCTTCTTGTCGTCGGTGGCATAGTCTGGAAGCTTTTCTCTCCGGCGGTCAAAAACGCCGTAGCTCCCGATGTAAAGATGACGTCCGTAATGCGCGTCCGGGGCGCCACACCGTTTCTCGTTAACGAACTGAAGCAAAATCCCCAGGTCGGCAAAAAGCTTGTCGCCGGAAACGCCTACACGGAAGCCGTAATTACAAAGGTCGAGTTCGTACCGTATGTTCAGCAGGTTACCACTGCGGACGGGAAGATCGTGGACGCTCTCGACCCATCCAAAAAAGATATAATGGTGACTGTAGAGGCCACCGTTCCAAAGGATACCCCGGCTCCGACCGTTGCAAACCAGGAGGTGCGCGCCGGGCGTACGTTCACGCTTAAAACTCAGGATTTCGAGGCAAGCCCCATAATCGAATCTGTGAGGTTCAAATGAATGACATATTAAAAAACAGCTTCTTCGTCAAAACCGTATCGAAGCTTGGCGTTTATTATAAATCAAGCGCCATTTATTCGCTGTCCGTTTTTTTCAGGAACAGTTATAAAAAATCCAAAACCAAAACGGTGCTCGATAAGTTCTGCGAAACGCAAAACAGCGCTCCCGGTTCCGCCTACGGGCGCTTTTGCGCCTTTCTTTCAGCGAAGTGCGCTGCGCTTGAGCCCGCCGTCGCGGGAAGCGTTTTTCTGCGGTCTGCGGATTCGGCTTTGTCAACCCTGCGCAAAGCCGCCGAAAACTCAAAGATTGCGCCCCTGGCCCGAAGATGCACCCTGCGCAGGCTTTTAATCGTAGGGCTAGTTTTCACCGTCTGCGTCGACTATTTTTTCAGGAACGTTATAACGGTCACGTTTATAGCGTCGGTCTGGGATGAGTTCCTGATTGTCGCGGCCTTAGCCTACCTTGTGGCAAGACGCGCGTCGACGCGCATCCCCAAGTCCTGCCGTGTGACCCCGATAGACGGTTATCTCATCCTCTTTCTCGCCGTAGGCTTTTTCCTGATGTGCGCCGTCTCCCCCTATCTGTCAATCGCCGTCGCGGGTTACCGTGCCGTGTGCGAGTATATGCTCTGGTTTTTCCTGATGATACGCCTTTGTGAAAACGACGGCGACATGAAGACGTTTTTCTTTTCCATGGTGTTTTTGTCCCTTTTGATGGCCCTGCACGGCATATATCAGTACGTGGTAGCCGTTCCCATCCCGGCAAGCTGGGTATCTCAGACTGAATCCGGCGTGCGCACAAGGGTGTTCTCGATTATCGGCAGCCCCAATATTTTAGGTTCATTTTTTGTGCTCACAGCTCCTATGGCGGCGGGGCTCGCTTACTATTTTAAGGACATGCGCCTTAAAATAGCTTCCTGGTGCATCGTATTCCTTATGTGCCTGTCCCTGCTTTTCACCTTCTCGCGAGGCGCGTGGATAGGCATGGCCGTCGCCGTCCTGATTTTCGCTGTATTCGTCGACCGCAGGCTAATCGTCCTTATGATGACTGGTGCTTTCGGCGCATTGCTTTTTGTTCCTTCGATTTCAAACCGCATAACCTACCTTTTCACCTCGGATTATGTCGCGGCGTCGCTTCGGGGCGGGCGCATGGTGCGCTGGGACACCGCGAAGCAGCTTCTTCTGGATTCCAACCGTTTTCTCGGCTTCGGCCTGGGCCGTTTCGGCGGTGCCGTCGCCATGCAGAACAAGATCCTCGAAGAAACCGATACGTTCAAATATTTTTATGTCGATAATTACTACCTGAAAACCGAGGTCGAGATGGGTTATATCGGGCTTTTCTTCTTTACGCTGCTGCTCGCCGGCCTCCTGATCTGGTCGTTTCGCTCCGTGGGGCGCATAAAAGGCGACCGAACGGCTTTTTTGGGCTGGGCGATGCTTGCGGGCATGTGCGGAGTGCTCGTCCACTGTTATTTCGAGAATATTTTCGAGGTTCCTTACATGGTCTCGTACTTCTGGTCCATGGGCGCCGTAATTTTCTACCTCGGTTATTTCAGAAACGCAAGACGCGATCCCTCGCAGTGCTGCCGAAAATAAAACCAAATTTTTCTTGCTGTAAAGCCGATATAGTTATATAGTAGTAAAAATCTTAAAGGCGGTGAAAAAATGTCGCTTGACGCGATAAAGCAAATATCCGAGGCGGAGAAAGACGCCGATAACGAGCGTAAAGACGCTTACGCCGAGGCAAAAAAAATGGTCTTAAGCTCCGAAGCTGCCGGAAAAGAAGCTTTGGCTAAGGCTTTGTCCGGCGCCGAACGGGAAAAAGATAAAATTTTTGCCGAGGCGGACGAAAGAATCAAAACCGCCGCCCTTGAAATTACTGAAAAAACAGCCAAAGAATGCGGCGAGCTTGAGAAAGCCGCCTTAAAGCATATGGACGAGGCGGTTTCCATCATCGTCGAAAGAATTGTGAGCGTCCAATGATCGTCAGAATGCGCCGACTTCGCGTGATCGCGCTCAGCCGCGCCGAGCGCGGCCTTATAAGAGACCTCGGGCGGCTTGGCTGCGTCGAGATCGAGAGCTCGCTTAACGACCCGGACGGTACCGGCGTCGCCGGGCTTCTAAAGCCCTTCGGGGTAAAAGGCGATTCCGAAAAAAAATATAACGCCGTTTCCTCTGCGCTTGGTTCGCTTTCCAGATACTCGCCCTCAAAGCCTAAATTTCTCACTCCCCGGTGCAGGGTAAAAGAGGCGGAATTTGAAAACGAGACCAACACAGCGCGGGCGCTTGAATTGGCCTCCCGCATAAACGGCATTACCGAGAAATTTGCCGGGCTTTCGGCTGATGAAAGAAGGCTCGAGTCCCGCAAAGCGGCGATTCTGCCATGGAAAACGCTTGATATTCCGCTTGATTACGCTGGAGGCAGGCGTTTTGCCGTCCTGCTCGGCACCTGTCCCTCTGTTTACCGGGTAAAAGACATTGAGCAGGAGCTTTCTTCGGCCGCTCCCGAATCGGAGCTTACCTTGGTTTTCTCCGACAAAGAGCAGCATTATTTCAGCCTCGTCTGCCACAGGGGCGTTTTGGAAAAAGCCGCCGACGCTTTAAGGAAATTCGGTTTTTCAAAAACCGATCCCGGCGTGTCGGGCAAAACGGCTTTAGAAGCTCTGTCCGGCCTTGATTCGGAGCTGCAGGGCATAAAAGGCGAGCGCGCCGCCCTTGAGCGGGAAATAGCGTCCCTTTCGTCGAGCCGCCCCCTGCTTGAGCAGGCCGTCGATTTTCTTTCTTTCGACGTGCTGCGCGACGAAACGCTCAATAAGCTCGGCTCCACAAAAGAAACGGTTTATATGGAATGCTGGCTTCCGGCCGAAACCGAAGCCCCAGTCAAAAAAATACTTGAGGAAAGCGACTGCGCTTATATGTTTTCCGATCCTTCGGACGCTGAGGAGCCTCCGGTGGCTTTAAAAAACAGCCCCGCCGTCTCGCCTTTTTCCACGATCACCGAGATGTACGGCCTTCCGAACTACACGTCCGTCGTCGATCCTAATCCCTTCGTCGCGTTCTTCTACTTTTTATTTTTCGGCATGATGCTGTCGGACGCGGCCTACGGTCTGTGTATGGTCGTCTTCGGCCTGATCGTGCTTAAGAAAGCCCGCCCCTCCGGCATGGTCAAAAACATAATGCAGCTTTCCGTGGCGCTCGGTGTTTCGACCTTTTTCTGGGGCGCCGTTTTCGGAAGCTGGTTCGGCGACTGCATCCCCGTTGTCAGCAAAATGCTCACGGGCAAAGAATTTAACTTGCCGTTCGTAATCGAACCTATGTCGAATCCGATCGCCGTGCTTATACTGGCCCTCGGGCTCGGCGTTTTGCATATATTCGTCGGAATGGGCCTTTCCGCTTACCGCATGATAAAACAGGGGCATATAAAAGACGCCGTCTTT
>JAUZPW010000199.1 GCA_030705725.1 Bacillota bacterium | reverse complement strand
TGGCCGAAAGAAAAGGCGTCGAAGTCAGGCTCTGCGGGAAAGAGATGCTCGGCGATTTTTCAAGGATCATGCTTGATACAGGCGTGCGGGATGGGTTTGTAACAAGGCCGAAAGCTTATTTTGAAAAAATGCTTGACGTTTTGGGCGAACACGCCCGGCTTTAGATGGCGTTTCATGAAAACAAGCCTATTGCCGGAACTCTCGCGATATGGTTCGGCGACAAGGTATGGTATCTTTACGGCGCGTCGGCAAACGAATACAGAAACGTCATGCCGAACTATCTGCTGCAATGGAACATGATAAAATGGGCGATTGAGAAAAAATGCAGGATCTACGATTTCAGAGGCGTTTCGGGAGATCTCAGCGAAGACAACCCCCTTTACGGACTTTATCGTTTCAAAAAAGGCTTCAACGGCGATTTCTGCGAATTTGCGGGCGAATTTGACTATGTGCTTAACCCCGCGGTGAATTTTATGGTGTCAAAGGGCACGTCCGCATACAGAAACTTGCGTCGCGCGGTTTTTCTGAAAAAACATAAAAATTCAGGGAAAACGGACGGGGATAAAAATGAAGGCACTGGCAGTTGAAAAAGAGAAGATACTTCATAATATAAAGCTTATAAGGGAAAAAGCGGGGGACGCGTCCGTTATAGCCGTGCTTAAGGGCAACGGATACGGGCTTGGCCTTTGCGAGCTTGCGGCAGTCCTGCGCGACGCAGGCATCACATTTTTTGCGGTTACGGAGCCGGGCGACGCACTGGCGCTCAGAAACGCCGGATTTACCGAAGAGGAAATTCTGGTGCTGCGCTCCACCGCGCTCGACGAGGACATAAAAACGATTATCGAGGCCTGCGCCACAGCAACCGTAGGCTCCTACGATGCCGCGATAGCGCTGAACGGCATGGCCGAAAAGCAGGGGCTTGTGATAGATGCCCATATAGAAATAGACACGGGAATGGGCCGTTACGGCTTTATGACATCCGAAATCGACCGGATTTTATCCGTGTACCGCTACATGAGCAATCTTAATATAACCGGGCTTTATACGCATCTGTACTGCGCTTTCGCGAGCAGAAAAACAGCGGAAGCTCAGATTGAAAAATTGCTTAAAACTGCGGAACGGATTAAAAACGAAGGCCTTAACCCTGGAGTTTTGCACGCGTTAAACAGCGCGGCGCTTTTTAAGCATAAAAATCTAAAACGGCTTGACGCGGTTCGCGTCGGGTCGGCCGTTACGGGGAGGCTCCCGGCAAAATGCCCTCACGATCTTAAAAGAGCGGGATACCTGACCTGCCCGATATGCGAGATTCGCTGGCTGCCGAAAAACAGCACCATTGGCTACGGCGGAGCTTATGTAACTAAGAAACCGACAAAAATCGCCGTTGTGCCGCTCGGGTATTCCGACGGGTTCCTTCTGGAAAAAACCAGAGACATATATCGCTTCCGTGATCTTTTAAGATATATTTTAGCGGAATTGAGAAAATGGACGGGTGCGGGCCGATATTTTGCGCTGGTGAATGGCCGGAAGGCCAAGGTGTTGGGGCATGTCGGAGTTGCGCACACCGTTCTCGACGTTACCGACATAGAATGCTCCGTAGGCGATACGGCTGCGTTTGACGTTTCCCCGCTTTGCGTGGGGACGCAGATACCGAGAAAATATGTCTGAGGCGCCTTTATATTCCGCCCTGCTGAAGCTTGCCGGGGAGGAACGGTTGCGCTTTCACATGCCGGGGCATAAAGGAAGAAAAGCCTCTTTGGGGCTATTGGGAGACGCGGCGTTTATAGATTACACAGAGCTTCCTCAGACGGGAAACCTATACGAGGGCAACGGGCCTATAAATGAAGCCGAGCGGCTTGCCGCTGAATTTTACGGAGCTTCGAACTGCGCTTTTTTGACGGGCGGTTCGACGCAGGGGATTACGGCGGCGATGTATTCAGCCTGCCGACCCGGAAGCAAGATCATTCTCGACAGAAATTGCCACCGCTGCGTCATTAACGCCTGTGGTCTTATGGACCTTGACCCTAGCTATATTTATCCTCCGCTTTCCGGGGAGTCCTCCGTCACAGAGTGCATAACCCCCGAAGCCGTTTTAGAAAAGGTGCAAAGCGTTCCTGAGGCCGTGGCCGTAGTAGTTACAAGCCCGACCTATTATGGGGCTGCCGCTGATATCGGCAGAATTTCCGAAATTGTTCACAATGCCGGGATGAAGCTTATAGTGGACGAAGCGCACGGGGCGCATTTTCCTGCTCTTGGGATCAAAAACGCGGTTTTGTCGGGCGCAGATATATCCGTCTGCTCGGCGCATAAAACGCTGCCCGCGCTCGGGCAGAGCGCGTTTTTGTTCTCAAATTCGAGTTTTGCCAAAAGCGAGCTAAGCTTCGCCGCGTCAATTTTCGGAACCTCAAGCCCGTCATACCCGATTTTGGCGTCAATTGATCTCGCAAGAGCGTATCTCTGTGCCGAAGGCGGGGAAAGATACAGGAAAGCCACGGCTTATGTTTCGGAGGTTATGGATGCTTTTCAAAAAAACACTGCGTTTCGAATCCCTCGTTTCAAAATGCGCGACCCATGCCGGCTAACGGTCGAAACCTTTCAGGCGGGCCTTTCCGGATTATTTACAGCCGAGCGCCTCAGAGAGGATTATAAGATCGACTGCGAGATGGCGGATTATTATAATATTGTGTTTATAGTAACCTGCGAAGACGGAAAGGAAAAAATGGACGCGCTTTATAATTCAATGTATTCCGTTTGGAAGGGATACGGCGGCGAGCCTCTTCCGATTGAGTCGCAGCCGGTTCCGCGCCCTGAAAAGAGTCTTTCGCCGCGCGTTGCTATGCTTTCCAAAAAGGTCAAAGTCGGGCTTAAAGACGCGGAGGGCATGACGGCGGCTCAGCCGCAGGCAATATATCCGCCGGGAATACCGGTTATAATGCCGGGAGAGCTTATCGACCGCTTATGCATTGAATATTTAATCCACAGGGGTTATAATGATAATAAAGAGGTCTATGTTGTAAAAGATTAGCTCTGATAATGAAAAAGGAGGCTTACAATGAAACTTGTTTTAGCCGTAATAAACCACGATGACGCTCAGACGGTTCAGCAGCATTTAATGAGCAGCGGTTTCTTTTTCACAAAGCTTTCGACTACCGGAGGTTTCCTGAAAACCGGGAATGCAACGGTTCTGATCGGCGTGGAAGACGAAAAGGTTCAGGAAGTTATAGATTTAATCAGCAAATATTCAAAAAGCAGAAAGCAGATCATACCGACCACATCCGAGCTCGGAATGGGGTTTTATCCTTCGATGCCGATAGAGGTCGTCGTGGGAGGCGCGACTGTTTTCGTACTTAATGTGGAAGATTTTAAAAAGGTGTGACATTTAGGTGGAAACTTGCGGAAACGGAGCGCTGAAAGCGGCTGAACCCGAATTTTCTATTGAAACCTTTCCGCATTCCGCGATCATTGAAGGAGAAGAAGGTACAGGAAAAGAAGCCTTTGCGGACAGGATCGCCCGCGCGCTTATATGCAAAAGCAAGAGCGCGCCGTGCGGTTTGTGTTCCGACTGCAAAAAAGCAGAGGCGGGAGTTCATCCCGACATAATAAAGCTCGGCGCCGAACAGGAGCTAAAAGTGGACGAAGTAAGGGAACTGCGCCGCAATGCTTATATTCGCCCGAATGAAGCCGATGTTAAGGCATTTATTGTCTACAACTGCGACAAAATGAACCTAAACGCTCAAAACGCGATGCTTAACATTTTGGAGGAACCTCCGCGCGGCGTGTTTTTTCTTCTTGTGTGCGAAAACAGGGCGCTTCTTCTTCCGACAGTATTGTCGAGATGCGCGGTTTACAGAATGCCCCCGCCGGAACTTACGGACGCTGAAGATGACGAGAGGGTTTCGGGTTTTATAAAAGCTCTTTGCTCAAAATCTGAGTTTCAGTTTTTATCGT
>JAUZPW010000198.1 GCA_030705725.1 Bacillota bacterium | reverse complement strand
CCTGTAAACCCAAATTATCCCGCCAAAGCTACCGATTTCTCATTATTTCTCTATTTTTTATAAATTATTCAACACATAAAAAATACAGCCGGCTTGTGAAGCCGGCTGTTGGTTTTGGCTGTTGGTTTTATTTAATTTATATATGGAGATTATCAGCGGTCTGCCCGCGAATCGGTTATTCTTCCTCTTCCGTCGCGATAAGCTTCGCTTCCTCGATAATCTTCTGCTGTACGTTCGCAGGCGCTTCCTCGTAGCGATCAAACTCAAAATCGAACGAGCCGCGGCCCTGCGTCATGGAACGCAGATCGATAGCGTAGGAATAGATTTCCGCCATCGGTACGTCCGCTTCAACCATCTGCTGTCCGTCGTCGGTCGGGGTCATGCCGAGCACGCGTCCGCGGCGCTTGTTTAGATCGCCGATGACGTCTCCCATATAGCTGTCCGGAACGAAGACCTTAAGATGTCCTACGGGTTCCAGAAGAACCGGGCCTGCCTGCGGAATACCGGCCTTGTAAGCCAGCCTCGCCGCCATTTTGAACGAAAGCTCGTTCGAGTCGACGTCGTGGTAAGAGCCGTCGACAAGGGTGGCTTTCAGGCCGACCATTGGGTACCCAGCGAGCACGCCGTGCTGCATGGATTCCCTGATTCCCTTTTCAACCGCGGGATGGAAGTTTTTCGGCACGCTGCCTCCGAAAATTTTCTCCTCGAAGATAAAATCATGATCGGTAATCGGCTCGAAGTCCATTTTGACATGCCCGTACTGCCCGTGGCCGCCGGACTGTTTTTTATGTTTGCCTTCGATAAGCGTGACCTTCTTGCGGATTTTTTCGCGGTAAGGCACGCGCGGTTCGGAAAGCTCAACCTCGACGCCGAATTTATTTTTAAGCTTGGAGCAAAGCACGTCTATATGAATATCGCCCGCGCCGGATATAACCATTTGTTTTGTCTCGACATTCTGTTCCGTCGAGAAGGAGGGATCCTCGTCCTTAAGACGGGTGAGGCCCGTCGCTATCTTTTCCTCGTTGCCCTTGACCTTCGGCGATATGGCCTGCGAATAGCAGGGCTTTACGAAGTCGATTCCCTTGAGCGTAACCGCGTTCGACGCGCCGCAGAGCGTATCTCCGGTTTTGGTTCCGGCAAGCTTCGCGACGGCGCCGATGTCGCCGCAGCCTATTTCCTGCACCTCGGTATTTTTCTTGCCCTTAACCACGTAAATATGTCCCATCTTTTCGCTTTCGCCCGTACGCGAGTTTACAAGCGTCATATCCGAGGTAACCTTTCCGGAAACGACCTTGAAGAATGAGAAGCGCCCGTACTGGTCGGCGACCGTTTTGAAGACCTCGAGGATCGTCGGCCCGTTTTCGGTGTATTTTACCTCAACAGTTTCACCGTTTTCCTTGACACCGGTCTCGCCCGGCATCTCGTTCGGTGACGGCGCAAACCTGATTATTCCGTTTAACAGCGACAGAGTCCCGAATCCCGTAAAGGCCGAACCGCAGAAAACAGGCGTAACCGCGCCGCTTAAGACGCCCGCGTGAATTCCCGTGTAAAGCTCCTCGTCGGTGAACTCCTCGTCGTTAAAGAACTTTTCCATCATTTCGTCGGAAGCCTCGGCGGCGCTTTCCTTGACCATCGCCCTGTATTCCTCGATCATGTCATTCATGCTTGCCGGAATAGCCGTTTCCGAAAGCTTTCCGCCATCCATTTTATAGCCTTTTTTAGAAATAACGTCGCAAACGCCGACGGTTTTGTCGCCTTCGAGAATCGGAATGACGACCGGGCATACGGAAACGCCGAATTTTTCTCTAAGGCTTTCAAGCACTTTGTAAAAACGTGCGTTTTCCTCATCGGCTTTTGAAACGTAGAACATGCGTGGGAGCTTGCGGTCCGAAAGGTATTTCCATGCCTTTTCGGTTCCCACCGCGACGCCGCTTTTCGCGGTGACGCAAATAAGGCCCGCATCCGCAACTCTCAGAGCCTGCATAACCTCGCCCGCGAAATCGAAATAACCCGGAGTATCAATGAGATTGATTTTATAGCCCTCGTATTCAATGGGGGCAACCGAGGCGGAAATTGAAAACTGGCGTTTGATTTCTTCCGAATCATAGTCGAGGGCCGTGGTACCGTCGGAAATTTTGCCAAGCCGGTCGACCTGTTTAGTTAAAAAAAGAATACTCTCGGCAAGCGAAGTCTTTCCGTCTCCTCCGTGTCCGAGAAGGCATATGTTTTTTATCTTATTAACAGGGTAGAAAGCCATTAAATTCAACTCTCCTTATCAATCATATACCGGGTATGCAGACACACTGTATTGTTAATTATATAATAAAAACTTAGATATTTCAAGCCGGTTTTTTAATATCTTGACGAACCGAACGACGTCAGCATGATCGGAATAAGCCACAAAAAAAGGTAGATTCCGGTGTTATACGGCGTCGCTGCGGTGACCGCCGCCCGGAAGGCCAAAAAGAACATCAGAAGCATTCCGATAACGCCGCTCAAAGCGCCTACGACGATGTTGCTTCTCACGGCGCGATAGAACTTTTTGCCGGCGGCAAGGCATTCAGAAAGCGGGACGATGCCGTCTCTCGTCATAACCGCGGCGGCATTGCTTCCGTCCCCAATCAAAGGCTCAGACAGCAGAAGCCTGTCGTTTATCTCGGGATATTCAAACCACTGTGACTTGAGTTTGAACTTGTTTTCAAGCAGTCCCGGCGTAAGATTAAAATCGCGGACGGCGGCAATCGGTGAAACCTTAAACCTTCTTAAAAGGCGGAACGCGCTTTGAACTGTTTCGGAAGCTTCGTACTTCATTGCGAAAATACCGGCGAGAGAAACGTTGACGGCAACAAACACTCCGTTTTTGATACGGACGCCCTCGCCGATCCTTACGCCCATTCTCAAAAGGAACATCGGCGAGCCAATAAGGATGTGATCGCCGTTTACGTCGGCCGAAATCCCGCCGCTGTCAAAAAATTTAAGTTCGGAAACATTGCCTTGCTTTATGTATTGCTCGCGCATTAGATCCAAAAATACCTTTTTCAGCCCCGTCTCGGATTCCGCAATAACCGAACCCGCGTAATACAGAACCTTCTCGGTATTATACGGCTCAAAAACCTTGACGCCGGTGATCCTTATATTCTGCGGCGGATAAATGTCCGAATCCGTCAGCACCGTATATCTGCACTGGGATATGTCCCTCACAAAATCCCAGCCAGAAATACCAGCTCCGAAGGTCAGAAGCTTTTTGGAAATCGTTTTTGCGGGCGCGCTGTAAGCGATAAAAAGCCCCCACGGCGTCGCGACGGTTATAATGCCCGAAAAAGCCCAGAAAAACAGCTCCGGCCTGCCTTGTCCCGCCGTTGCTACCGCCGCGAACACAACGGATGCGACAATGGCGCAGGGCGCATAAAGGGCGCTGAAGCGTTCAACGGGGTCTGTAGCTTTAAGCGCGTTAGTAAATAAATCTGAATTTTTTCCGTATTCCCGGTAAGCGCAGATTTTTTTCGCGTTGCGCTTTTCCGTTTTTACCGAAATAGGCTCCGACGAAAGCGTCTGGGCTTTTATGCTTCTCCTTAAGGCGCCTTTTTTCTGAGCCGAGGAAAAAAGCATAAAGAATATAAGTATGCAGGAAAGCGAAGAAAACGGTATATAGCCGCCCCACTTGGGAAAAACGATTATTGTAAACGCGTGAATGAGCGAGGCGAGCGTTGAAAGCGAAACTAAAGAATACTGGGTTGGGTGGCCCGTAAAAAGCCTAAAAAATCCGGCCGCAATAAGCTCAAGCGAAATAAGCATGCAGAAAATCAGAACCGCAATCAGTGAAAATATAAATAAGTAAGGCGTTTCAATATAGGAAAAAGAAAACGGCAGCGGGAGCGCGAACGTCGGTGAAAGAGTAATGTATGCGCTCAAAAGTCCCGCTAAAAGCGCAAGAACAGATCTCAGATACTGAGAAACCTCACGCTTTTT
>JAUZPW010000197.1 GCA_030705725.1 Bacillota bacterium | reverse complement strand
GTTTTTCCGGCATTTATTTCTTCCTTGATGCGTTCGGATACAATTACGTTCGCATCAACGCCCATGCCTATTGAAAGGATAACGCCCGCGATACCGGGCAGAGTAAGCGTAAACTGGGGAACAGACAAGGCAAGAAGCTGGCCCACGACCTGTAAAACGAGCGCTATGCAGGCGACGAGGCCGGGAACCTTATAATAGAAGAGCATAAACAGGCAGACAAGAATGAAAGCAATCTTTCCGGCCAGCACGGTCACGGACAGTGCGTTTTTGCCGAGCGTGGGGCTTATAATATTGCAGTTTTTGACTTCCATGGAAAACGGAAGAGCACCGGAGTTTATCTTATCGGAAAGATTCTTGGCTTTTTCGGTGCTGCCGATATTCGTGATGGAAGCGCTTTTGCCGGTGATCTGCTGCTGAACCGTCGGCGCGGAAATCAGATTTTCGTCCATATATATTGAAATCGGCTTACCGACAAGTCTTCCGGTTGCCTCGGAGAATTTTTTCCCGCCTTCATCCGTAAGATCAAGGGCCACGATGGGAAGGTTGTCCTGTTTATCGATCTCGACGGTGGCTTTAACCACGTCTTTGCCTTCGATAATAACCTTGCCGTCCGGATCCCTAAAGGTAAGCTTTGCCGTTTCGCCAAGTTCGGAGACGGCTTTTTGCGGATCGAAATTCGCTTCGTCGGATTTCCACGGGAACCTTACCAGAACCTCTCCGTTTGCCGGATCAACCGAAACATCACGGTCTGTAATGTTTTGGGCATCCATACGGGTTTCAATAATGGTACGGGCTGATTCGAGCTCGGCTTCCGTAGGTACGCGGTTTAAATCCTTCGGCTTAAACGTTGCGTCGACGCCGCCTCGAATATCGATTCCGTACCTCATCTGATCGGAGCCCTTCAGCTCAAGTTTACCTATCTGAAGACCGAACAATGAAATATACAGAAAAAATCCAGTTATGAGCACTACGATGAAAAATGCATTTTTAGATTTCAAACAAATACCTCCAATATAAAATATTATCAGACCCGGCCCTTTTCTTATTTCATGCCGTCTTTTTTATGGAGAAACATGATTATTCCGTTTCTGATAAACCTGAGTTCAAACAGGCTTTTATACCTGAGATAAAATATCAGGAGACAAAACGCGAAAACGGATAATAAAAAGAGCAGGACGGATGAAATTGACCTTATACCGGATTTATGGGACTGCAAAACGCCGATAAACAAATTGTCTGCGGATTCTTCCGGCGATTCCATTGAATCAGCTCCGCCGCGGCTACCCGAATTCATTACACAGCGGTCTGCAATTATTCTTAAGGGATAGACCGGATTTGCAGCCAAAAACGGCATGGACAGGCAGATTACATAAAAAATCCAACTCAAGAAAAGGCACATGGCAATGTGTCTTTTCTTTCTGAGCACAATCTGCATCCGGAAGCCCTCCCCTCGAATATTGAGAGCGGGAAGCTTATTTGCTTCCCGCTTTTATAGGACAAAGCTGAACCGGCAAGAAGCTTAAAGGGCCGCCTTTGCTTTTTCAACAAGGCTTGCAAACGCAACACTGTCGGAAACAGCAAGGTCTGAAAGCATTTTGCGGTTTATATTGACGCCGGCTTTTTTAAGGCCGTACATAAGTCTCGAGTAGTTGATGCCGAGGGGTTTGCAGCCGGCCGAAATCCTTGTGATCCAAATCCTTCTGAAATCGCGTTTTTTCAGCTTGCGGCCGACGTACGCGTACTTCAGAGACTTCATTACAGCCTGATTAGCGGTTTTGAAAAGCTTTGATTTACTTCCCCAATAGCCCTTTGCGAGCTTTAATATCTTTTTTCTTCTTTTGCGCGTCATCATCGCGCCTTTTACGCGTGCCATATCGATAAAGCCTCCCAGATTTTAAGTTTGTATAAGTTTAAGCGTAAGGTATAAGGCGCTTGACCTGCGCCACATTTGTAGAGTCAGCGTACCCGGCTTTACGGAGGCCTCTTTTAAGTTTTGTGGACTTTTTAGCGAGGATATGACGGCGGCCGGCATGTGAGCGTTTTATTTTACCATTCTTCGTAACTTTGAATCTTTTTTTCGCACCGGTATGAGTTTTAATTTTAGGCATATTTTTTACTCCCTTCTTAAACGATGGATAATGGAACCGCGCTATTTCTTCGGCGATAAAAACATCAGCATGTTTCGGCCTTCAAGCTTCGGCGCTTTTTCCATTGTGCCGATTTCGACACAGCCTTCCGCAAAACGCTTAAGGAGTTCCTGACCGATTGAAGTGTGGGCCATTTCACGACCGCGGAAACGCACGGCCACCTTGACCTTATCACCGTCATTCAAAAAACGCAGTGCGTTTTTTAACTTAACTTCAAAATCATGCACATCGATTCCGGGGGAAAGACGAACTTCCTTAATGTCGACAATATGCTGATTCTTTCTGGCTTCCTTTTCCTTTTTGGCCTGCTCGAAACGAAATTTGCCGTAATCCATGATTTTGCATACGGGCGGAACCGCCTGCGGAGCAATTTTTACAAGGTCGAGCGATTTCTTTTCGGCCAGGTCAAGCGCCTCTTTTGAAGACATAATTCCGAGCTGTGCGCCGTCGGTGTCAACCAATCTTACTTCTTTGTCGCGGATTTCCTCATTAAGCTGATGATCCATGCCGCTAATAGACAAGCACCTCCAAACAAAATTAAACGGACGGATAAAAACCGCCCGTACATGTAAACTGCAAATATACAGCAACCATGTGAACCACCGCTGTTAATAACGCGGGGTGAGGACGGTTTAGTCCTACTTCATTGTGTCTTTGTATTATACCAGACTAAGCTTATTTTTGTCAAGCGCCAGGTATTTATTTAATTGTATGTATAAATAACATAAGAAAAGAGAAATAACATATAAATTACTAAACAGCTTCAAATCTTAAGCGGAATTGAAGCTGAGCGGACAACCTAAAAATCAAGCTTGGACGGAGGAAGAAAATGAAAAAATTCACATGTTTATTATTGACTTTGGCACTCGTTTTTGCACTCCCCCTGCAAGCGTCGGCAGTCGCCGGCACTCTTTCTTCAAATGAAAACACTATGCTGAAAACAATTGACAGTAACAAAGCGGGCATTATCGATATAAGCAAAAAGATTTGGAACCTCAAAGAGCTAAGCTCACAGGAATTCAAATCTTCGGCCCTGCTTGAAGACGCTTTGGAAAAGCAAGGATTCAAAGTAAAAAGAGGGCTGACGGGAGCTGATCCTGTTTCCGGTAAAAAATGCGATGTCCCCACCGGCTTTACCGCCACATATGAAAACGTGAAAGGCGGCCCTACAATAGGAATAATGCTGGAATACGACGCTTTGCCGAACGGCCATTCCTGCGGGCATAATCTCATTTCCTCGTCTGGGTATGCAGCGGCCTTAGGCTTAAAGGAAGC
This sequence comes from Bacillota bacterium, assembly GCA_030705725.1. Taxonomy (GTDB): domain Bacteria; phylum Bacillota; class Clostridia; order Oscillospirales; family Butyricicoccaceae; genus UBA6114. Next base: position 555 of record JAUZPW010000197.1, on the reverse strand, counting down.
ATTCAAAACTACGCCGGGTAAGCTGATTGTTTTTGGCACGCCCGCAGAAGAATTCGGGGGCCCCGGTAAAACGCAAATGCTCGCCGGAGGCAATTTTGACGGAGTAGATGTGGTTTTTGAAACACATGGCTCTGACAGATGGAACATGGAATCGCAGTTTATGGGGATCGTTGGGCCTAAAGGAGATATACTCACATTTAAAGGCGTTGCGTCACACGCGTCGGCCAGCCCGGAAAAAGGAAAAAGCGCACTTGACGCCGCTATGCTATTCGGCATGGGTATTGAATTCTTAAGGGAACATATTTTAGACGGAAGCAGAATCCATTACTGTATTATGGAAGGCGGAAAAGCCCCCAATATCGTGCCGGAAGAAACAAAAATGAACATATATGTGCGTTCGATGGATTCCGGCTATCTGAAATATCTTCAGAGCCGCATTGACGATATTGCAAAGGGAGCTGCATTAATGACGGGCACCAGCGTTGAATATACCTGGGACTTTCCCTGGCTCGCACCTACACCGGTTCCTACGCTTTACGATTTTGCAGCGGCAAC
>JAUZPW010000196.1 GCA_030705725.1 Bacillota bacterium | reverse complement strand
TACGGCACGTCGCCCGCGGCTATTTTCTGAGCCAGGCCCTCCGCCACGGCGGTTTTGCCGACGCCGGGCTCGCCTATTAAGCAGGGGTTATTTTTCTGGCGGCGGTTTAATATCTGGATGACGCGCTCTGTTTCCTGCTCGCGCCCGATAACACGATCGAGCTGGTTGAGCCTCGCGCGCTCGGTCAGATTTATGGCGTGGCTTTCGAGATATTTCCGCTTTTCTTCTTTTTTCTCCTGTTTGGGCTTCGGGGCTCCGCCGCTTTTGCTTTTTTCAGGGCCGCCGCCCCCGTCGGTCGTGTGCATTTCGTTAAAAAATCTGTTCAAAAACGGAAGCGTGGTGGTATTAGACTGATTGTCATCGGAATCCGGGTCGTTTATGTCGATGCCGCCGGCAGCCTCAAGCATTTCGTTTGAGACCATATCGAGGTCGTCGTCTGATATGCCGAGCTTCTGCATAATATCGTCAACCGGTTTCAGCCCGAGCTCCTTGGCGCACTTTAAGCAGATTCCCTCGTTTACCGCTTTCCCGTCTTCAAGCTTTGTAAGGAATATTACAGCAATATTTTTTTTGCAGCGTGAACATATTGGCATATGCATAGAAATTTCCGTTTCTCCGCGCGCATAAAGTTTGTGCCTGATTTCTGCCGCTTCGCGCGGAAAACCGCAGCAATCAGTTATTTATCTAAATTCCCTGTTTTTTTCCGCCGTTTGACGGCTCTATTCTGATTGCCGTGAAATAATAAGTCGCGAACGCGGCAAGCGCAAGTAAAAGGGCGGCAAGGAACAGAATTATCTTGAACAAATAAGAAATATTTTCAAAAAGTATCAGGACGGCGATTGCGATATAAAAGGTGACCGTCGCAGATTTACCCAACACGTTTGAGGACGGAACGTCTTTCTGCCTTTTGAAAAACACCGCGCCGAGTATGAGCTGCACCGCCTCCTTGACAAAGTACACGATAGCGACCCACCAGGGCAAAAGCTCGCGCAGCGATACGCAGACGAGCGCTGATAAGATCATCAGTTTATCCGCGAGCGGGTCGAGTATCCGGCCAAGGCGGGTAATAAGATGAAATCTTCTGGCGATAATGCCGTCTAATATATCCGTCAGGCCCGCGAACAGAAAAATCAGGACGGCAAGCGGGTACGCGTTGGAGCCGTCCGATAAAAAAACCGCGATAAAGGCGGGAACAAGCACTATTCTTAAAGCGGACAGAGCGTTTGGAACATTCATTTACTTCACTTCCTGTGACAAAATGCCGGATAAATAGGGCGAAATATCAAAATTCGCAAGCCGCGACACCAAAAAGGTATTATTTACTACGCCCGGAGAAAGCCACGCGCCGCTTACAAACAGCGCGGGCAGCTCGCCGCGTGCAAACTCGAAAAAGAAAACAACCAGCAGGCATCCGCTTACGGCGCCGAATATGAAGCCGAAAAAGCCGTCGACGGAGCGCGGCAGTATAAAACGTATCAGTCCGACGATCCAGTTTGTAAAAAAGCCCGTGATGATAAGTATTATAACAAATGACAATAAAAATACCACTATATACGCAATGTTATCGGATACTACCTTTGAAGCGGCGCTTAAAAGCGTCTCGCCGGACTTGGGCGTAACGGCGGAAAATTTCTGCGCGACGCTTTCGGCAAAGAATTTCGGCAGGCCGGCTTTTTGCGCAAGCTTCGACAGCCCGGACGCGGCTTCGGCTGCCTTTGCGCCAACCGCGCCGGTTCCGTCGGACACGGTCGTAAAAATATTCGTGGTAAGGCTTTGCGCGGATTTAGACAATTTTTCGGAAACGCCGTCTATAAGGAAAATAAGAGATACGAGCGGCGATAGGGTATCGGCCATGAAAACCGCACCGATAAAGGCGATTATCTGCCTTACGAAACTGAACAGCGAACGGACGAAACCCATCCTTTTTCCGTGAAAGGCGGAAAGAAGCAGAAATATTACGAGAACCGCGTCAAGTATCAGGCTTTTATTCATACTTCACCTCATTTTAGGTACTAATCAGGCAGCGACAGCTCTATGCGGCTGTTATAAACAAGATAGGCCGCCCCATCCTTGCGCATATATATCTCCTTGGCGCCTTTCGCCTCGAACGGCTTTCCGACAGCTTTAAGGTCGCGGTTTAATATATATGCTTTATCCGTCGTTAAAAGAGCGCAGAATCGGCCGTTGGATGAAATACCCTGAATTTCCCCGTTTATGGTTTCCTTATCTTTCTCCCTGCCGTTTGTATCGAGCGAGGAGAGCTTTATTGTCCGGCTCACGTCCGACGGAACGAAGGCCAGGAGCGCCGCGCGGTTTTCGGGAAACGCGTAAGCGCAAAGAGTGCCTTTCGGGTAGGTTACGGTATTTACGGGGCCGTTATTGATATCGTAAACAAGCGTCGCGGTTTCCGTTATGACCGAAATGCGGTTTTCGGAAATAAAGCGCAGAGCCAGAATGGCGCCGCCGGTTTCTTTTATTTCGCAGAGGGGCTCTTTCTTCGACGTGCCGAACACGATCACTTTCGAAACCACGCTCACGCCGTCGCCGGAATAAACCGCGGCGGCCATTTTTTCGCCGGATGGGGAGAGGGCGGCCTCGGAAACAAAATATTCGGAGGTCTGCCAGAGATATACCGCGTTTTGCTTTTTATCAAACACCGTTACGGCGGCGCGGTAGCCGTTTTCGTCGGTTACGACGCAGAACGCGCCGTTTTCGGCCATGGAGGCGGATATTATCGGGGACGACATCGTTTTTGAAAACTGCTGTTCATAGGAATTTGCGACGCAAAGGGAACAAGCGCCCCTGTCGTAACACAGGAAAAGGCTGCCGGAGGATGCTATCGCGGGCCTTTTATAGCCGAGCTGGAGCTCCATGCCGGTTTTGCCCGCCGCATCCACATATCTCAGGGTGTCGCGGTTCAAGACCGCCATCCCCTCGTCTATGACCGCGAAGCGGTTCGAAATACCGGAGTCGAGCGGGATGGATTCAACGGAGGACGAGACACTGCCGGAAAAGCCGGCGCCTATGTACGACACGAGCCGCTTCAAACTATTTACATTTAAATCATATCGGTATGCATACACGGAAATGAAGAGTGAAAGTAAAAAAATATAAAATATACTCCGCTTGCAACGGCGGATTATTCTGATTCTCTTGTCGGCCGCAAAAGGGATAATATTCTCGCCTTCAGTTTTATATGACGCCATTTTTAGCAAATACCTCCCTTTCATACCAAAGCCTTGTCAGATAAAGGCCTTCGGGCGGAAGCGTGGGGCCGGACAGGCTCCTGTCACAGCTTTTAAGTATCGCGGGAATATCCCCCGGGTCAAGGCTGCCGTTTCCTACGAGCAGCAGCGTGCCGGATATCGCGCGGGCCATGTTGTAAAGGAAGCCGTCGGCGGCGATCTTTATAGCCGTCAGGCCGTTCTCGGATTCCACCTTACACCATTTTATTGTCCGGACGGTGCTTTTGACAGCGGTTCCCTGCGATCGCACCGCCGAAAAGTCCATTGTGCCCACAAACGCTTCGGCGGCTTTTACCATGGCTTCGGCACAGAGCGGGGTAGGGTGCCTGAAAGCGCGGTTTTTAAGGAACGGGTCGCGGATTCTCGACGTGTAGATATAATAGGTATATTCCTTGCCGCGGCACGAATAGGTAGCGTGGAACGAATCGGGAACCTCGGTCGCGCAGGAGACCGAAATATCCTCCGGAAGCAGCGCGTTGATCGCGAACGGAAGGCGGTCGGCAGGGATTTTTATTCCGGAACGGAAATTCGCGACGTAAATCCTGGCGTGGACGCCCGCGTCCGTACGCCCGCAGCCGACAAGCGTCACATCCTCGCCCGAAAGCCGCTTAACGGCGCCGCGAAGCGTATCGCAGACGGTTTTGGCATTCTTCTGAGACTGCCAGCCGTGGTAATTTGGTCCTTGATAAGAAAGCGTCAAAGCTATATTTTTCATATAAATACTCCAGCGGGGGGGAAAT
>JAUZPW010000195.1 GCA_030705725.1 Bacillota bacterium | reverse complement strand
GCGTAATTGACTGGCAGTATGTCGGCGATATGGGCGATATGTTCAAGGCCGTGCTCCTCTCCCCCAAAAAGGACGCCTGTACCTACCAGACAAGGGGCGAGCTGCGCCCGGTAAAGGACGCTGTATCCATCGTCGGCAGGCTTGTTCCGGGCGTAAAGCTTAACCCCCTCCCGGGCGAGCTCGATCTTCCGTGGAAATTCGACAGCAGCCTCTTTGAAAAAGAGATAGGCTACTATCCGACCACGACGCTCGAGGAAGGCCTTATAAAAAGCATAAACATGGTCAGAGAGCGCCACGGGCTGAAGCTGCTCTGAGATTAAAATGCTTGATGAATATTATTTCAGGGTAATAAGCCTGCTTAAAAACATCCGCGATACTCAGAGCGAAAAAATAACGCTGGCCGCGAAGCTTGCGGCGGACACCGTCAAAAGAGACGGCCTGATCTATATTTTCGGGTGCTGCCATTCCCACCTTTTGGCGGAAGACGCCTTCTACCGCGCCGGCGGCCTCGCGTCCGTAAGCCCCATACTCTATGAACCGCTGATGATGCATGAATCCGCGACGCGGAGCAGCGTGCTCGAAAAGGAAGACGGGCTTGCCGAAAAAATATTGGCAGGTTATCCCGTCACTGAGAAAGACATGATGATCTGCGTTTCCACGTCCGGAGTAAACGCAGTGCCGGTCGAAATGGCAATCGAAGCCCGAAAAAATGGGCTCCGCAGCGTCGCCGTCACGTCGTCCGAATATTTCCAGCAAAAGGTTAAAAATGCCGCGGGGAAACATCTGTATGAAGTCTGCGATCTGTGGATAGACAATTTTGTCCCGCACGGCGACACTTGCCTTAAAGTCAAAAACAGCGAGACCGAGACAGGATCGCTCTCCACGATATTAAGCAGCTTTATACTAAACAGCCTTCTCGCGGAAGCGGTCTTTATACTGGACGAGGAGGGCGTAAAAGCGCCCGTGTACAGAAGCGGGAATGTCGAGGGCGGACAGGAATACAATAAGAGCGTCATAGCGCGTTTCAAAAAGAGAATAAAACATCTTTAATAAATCGGTAAACGACTGAAAGGAAAATGAAAATGGCCGAAGTCATAGAATGGGCAAGACTAACCTGGCCCGAAGCCGAAGAAGCCGTAAGGAAAATGCCGGCATGCCTGCTTCCGCTGGGGGCGATAGAGGCCCATGGGCCCCATATGAGCGTCGATGTGGATAATCCAATATGCGAGGAAAAATGCAGACGCATCTGCGAAAGCACCGGGATAATACTGCTTCCCATAATTCCCTACGGGCAGGTCTGGTCATTAAACAGGTATCCCGGCACGCTTACAATTTCGTTTTATACTCTGATCGCAATCATAAAAGACCTTATAAAATCACTGTACAGCCGCGGGTTCAGGGTCATCTTCATACACTCCCACCATTACGGCAACGTTCCCGCCGTTAAGCAGGCGGTCCGCGAGTGTTATGACGAGATGAGGGGCGAAGACATAAAACTCGTCTATCTCGAGCAGCGCGGCGCGTACCGCGCGGCGGCGAAAGAGGTATGCACCTCGGAATTCGCGCATCCGATATACCTGCACGCGGACGAGGTCGAGACGTCTCAGGCGCTCGAGTGCTGCGAAGACAGGGTTCATATGGACAGGGCGGTCAGCAGCTATCCCGAGTTCACGTTCGACTTTGACAACACCCCGACATACTGGGATGTCGTAACCGACACCGGGGTTATGGGGGACGCGACCGCGGGCACAAAGGATAAGGGCCGCGCGATTATCGGCGCCGAGGTCGAGGCAATGACCAATATGGTCAAATATGTTATGGGCGAGTATAAAGCGAAGCACCATGCTTAAGGGCAAAAAATTATGAAAGTAATCGCTTTTAACGGAAGCCCCAGAAAAAACGGCAATACCGCCGACGCCGTAAAACTCGTGCTTAAGCCGCTTGAGGACGCGGGAGTTGAGACCGAAACCGTTACGGTCGGCGCCTTCGATATCCACGGCTGCAAAGGCTGCGGCTGGTGCAAAGAGCACAGAGGCACCGCCCAGGGCTGTGTGAGAAACGACGACCCCGTTAACGGATGGATAAAAAAAATGGCCGAAGCGGACGGAATCCTGCTCGCCTCCCCGACCTACTACGGCAATATAACGGGCCAGATGAAGTGCTTTCTTGACCGCGCTTTTTATTACGCGGCATGGGGAAACGACGGCATGCTCAGGCAGAAAGTCGGAGCGTCCGTCATGGTGGCTCGCAGGGCGGGCGCCCTCGACGGCCTGCATCAGCTAAACGACTACCTTATGTATAACGAAATGCTCGTCGCGAGCTCCTGCTACTGGAATATAATTTTCGGCCACCGCTCCGGCGAAACCGCCGAGGACGCGGAGGGCCGGATGGTACTTACCAAACTCGGTGAAAACATGCTTTACCTGCTGCGTTTGCGCGAGCTTGGCGGCGATGAGCTCCGTCCCGCTTTCGTCAGAAAGCAGAATACGAATTTTATTAGATAAAGCAAACGGCTTTCCTGCCGTAAGAGAAAATTATGAAAAAACTAATGAGCTGGCTCGAAAATATAAAAACAAAAATATGGATAACCATTTTTGCCGTTTCGGTTATAGCCGCCGTGCTTACAACGGCGGAAGGCCTCCTCTTCCCGTCGCTTTTTCCAAAGGCGTTAATTCTGATTTCCTTATATTTTCTTATATCAAAATGGGAAGCAAGAAACAGGTGAAATAAACCTCGGGGTATTTAATAAAAAGGATGATATGATGTACTCTAAACAAATTCGGATAATCAATAAGTCAGGGCTGCACGCCCGGCCCGCGTCCGATCTCGCGCAAAAGGCAAAGGAGTTCGAATCGGCCGTTTACGTCAAAAATCTTGACGTCGAAGGCTCCGAAGCGGTAAACGCGAAATCGGTCATTAAAATACTTGCCGAAGGCATGGGGCAAGGCACTAATCTGGAAATTTCAGCAGAAGGCCCGGACGAGCGCCTTGCGGTCGACGAGCTTTACGAGCTAGTCAAAAGCGGCTTCGGCGAGCTTTAAAAAATGCCGCCCTTCAGCGCGGCGCTATCTTCAAAATGAAAAAAAGCAGCTCCCTGATAAGTAAGCTTGACATAAGGCCGGAGCGTCCCCAAATTTTCTGGGAACTCTCCGGCCTTAAGATCATATTATGTCGTATACACGAGTGAAAGGAGCTGGGAAGAATGCGCAGAAGGCGCGCTTATCCTGTCAATATGAATGAAAACTTTACGGTTTTAGCCGATTACGGGCCGGAGCCGTTCGTCATAAACATCGACCAGGCGGCAAAGCAAAACAGTGCGTTCAGAGCCGCGCTGTGGACGGGAAACCATTTGCAGCTTACTCTTATGAGCATAAACGCCGGGGAGGACATAGGCCTTGAGATTCATCCGAGCCATGACCAGTTTTTGAGAATCGAGCAGGGCCAGGGGCTTGTAAAGATGGGCTATAATAAAGATTACCTTAATTTCGAGAGAAGAGTCTTCGAGGATTACGCGATCTTCATACCTGCCGGGACATGGCATAACCTAATCAATACGGGCAGCAAACCGATCAAATTATATTCTATATACGCCCCGCCGCAGCATCCGAAAGGCACGGTTCACAGAACCAAGGCGGACGCTATGGCCGCAGAACATAATTAGGGACAGGACAAGGGGACGGTTCATCTGTCTTAAGCCTTCCCGACTAAGACTAAATAAAAATCAATAAGTTTCTTGTTGCTAAAAGAGGGGTAAATCCTTTTACGGATTTACCCCCCTTTTCATTTCCTCTCAAAGTTATAGTCTCAAAAGTGATTTTATCACGGAGAAAAGTGAAATTAGTTCGTATAATAAAATCCAGTTAGACTCGGATAGATAAAATGGAGGAACCTATAATGAGCAACTTTTTTACTGATTTCTTAAAGGGCAATGAGAATAACGCACAGGATATGAAAGACAAGACTTTAGTTGTAAAAACGAATCTATGCCCACAAAATCACCCCTGCCCGTCGGTTAAAGTTTGTCCGG
>JAUZPW010000194.1 GCA_030705725.1 Bacillota bacterium | reverse complement strand
CTATATGGACAACAATATAGCGCTTGTCGTAAAACCCGATTCCAAAATAAACTCCCTTGCCGATATGGCGGGAAAAGTAGCCGGCGTTCAGGGCGGCTCGTCCGGTGCCGAGGCGATCGACGGCAACACCAAATTCAAGAGCAGCCTCAAGGACATCGTCGAATATAAAGATTATCTAACGGCGCTCATGGATCTTGAAACCGGCAACACCGACGCCGTCGTTATGGACGCGACAATGGCGCGCTACCTCATAACTGAAAAGGGTAAGAAATTCAGGATTGTCGACGAGGAGCTTTTGCCCGAGGAATACGCGGTAGGCCTCAGGAAGGGCGAAATCAAGCTTAAGGATGAAATAGAAAAGCAGCTAAAAGCCATGGCGTCCGACGGAAAGATGGCTGAGATCTCCAAAAAATGGTTCGGCGAAGACGTAACAAAAATAAAATAGGCAATCTATTATCCGGGATGGCGCCGCTTGCGGTGCCTCCCGCTTTATTCACCGGGAGGTGCTTTTTTGAGCCCAGTATTATTAAACTCATTGGCTTCCAGCACGCTTACGCTGTGCCTGATCTTTTTTCTGACGGCTGTCTTATCGCTGCCGCTGGGGCTTCTGGTCGCGTTCGGCAGAATGAGCCGTTTTAAGCTTTTAAGCGAGCCCGTACGTTTTTACCAGCTTGTCATGCGCGGAACACCGCTTATTCTTCAGCTCATGTTCGTATATTTCGCGCCGTATTACATATTCGGTTTCAGCTTCAAGCGGTTTACGGCCTGCATTGTCGGTTTTACCATAAATTACGCCGCGTACTTCGCGGAAATATACCGGGGCGGAATTGCGTCCATCCCGAAGGGGCAGTACGAGGCGGGGCGCGTGCTCGGCTTCTCGCAGCGCCAGACCTTTTTAAGGATTATTCTGCCTCAGGTCATAAAAGGCATTCTCCCGCCTATGGGAAGCGAGTTCATGACGCTTGTAAAGGATACGGCGCTGGCGTCCGTAATAGCCGTGCCGGAGGTATTCCGCGTCGCTTCGAGCGCCGCCTCGCGGTCGTTTTCGACCTGGCCTCTCGTTTATGCGGGCGTGATATATTTTTTGCTCAATTACATCGTCGAGTTCTCATTCCACTTCGCCGAGAAAAAGCTCGACTATTACCGGTAAGCGGAGGTCATAATAATGGCGTTTATCGAAGCCAAAAACATAAAGAAAAACTTCGGCAGGCTCGAAGTGCTTAAGGGTATTTCCCTCGATGTGCGGGAGGGCGAGGTGCTTGCCGTTATCGGCCCGTCGGGCTCCGGAAAGTCGACGCTTCTAAGATGCCTTACGCAGCTTGAGACGATAGGCTCCGGAGAAATAAGCGTAGGTAGGGTGAAAATGGCCGGAACGGAAAACGGCCGGTGCCGCTACGCCCCCGCCGGTGACCTTCATAGAATTCAGCTTATGACCGGGCTCGTGTTTCAGAACTTCCACCTTTTCCCTCATTTTTCAGTGCTCAGGAACATTACCGAAGCGCCCGTGCACGTACTAAAAATGCCGCCCGAAGAGGCGAGAGAAAAGGCGCTTTTCCTGCTTTCCAAAATGAGCCTCGCCGAAAAAGCGGACTGCTACCCGTACCAGCTGTCCGGCGGCCAGCAACAGCGCGTCTCGATAGCCCGAGCGCTCGCATTGAATCCGAAGGTGCTGTTTTTCGACGAGCCGACCTCGGCGCTCGACCCCGAGCTCACGGGTGAAATATTAAAGGTGATCCGAGACCTCGCCAGAGAGAAAATGACGATGATGGTGGTAACGCATGAAATGGCGTTTGCGAGAGACGTCGCCGACCGCGTGATTTTTATGGACCAGGGCGTTGTCATAGAGGACGGCGCTCCCGATAAAATCCTCGTATCCCCGGAAAACGAACGCATTAAAGCGTTTCTTAACAGATTCGGCGAGGAAAACTGGAAAAGCTAAAAAATGGGGCTGCCTTTAGGTTAAGTCTCATAAGAGAGCAAATATATTTAACTGGAAATCCGGTGTGGCTTAAGCTGCATCGGATTCTTCCTGTTGGGGGGCCCGCCCGATAAAGTTGTAGATGATCTCAATTCGCTGCGTTCGCTTACCGTCAGTTCAATAATGTTCAACAATAGCTCGACAAATCGGAATTTGCTTAACTGTGGGTTATGCTCATAACATTTGCAGCCCATGACCGGAGCTTCCTATCAAGCTTTCAATTTTGTCTGCCGCAAGCTTATAGCCGCCGCACTGATGAAAATCTTGGGATATTTCTTCGGCACCGTGTTTATAGCTGCCGTCTTTCAGTACCGCGAGTATCGATTCCCGTATCGCCATCGGGGAATCGTTCCGCAAGTACGTTCCCGCTCCCAGTTCATTTACCCGATAGGCCACGCCGCCCTGCTCCGGCGTTTGCGGAAACAAAACGAGCGGAACCCCGCAGTACAACGCTTCATTGACGCTGTTCATTCCGCAGTGCGTTAGAAAAACGTCCGTCTTTTGCAAAATTTCAATTTGATTTACGCTGGGCGCTACGGTAAAATTGCTGGGAACGGCTCCCAACTTCTTCGGGTCGATGGTCTCTCCGACGGCAAGAACAACGTCTATATCCGTGTTTCCAAGTGCTTCCATACAGTTCCTGTAGAAATCCGCTTTCAAATTATTGACGGTTCCGAGAGAAATATAAACGGTCTTTCTCTGCGGTTTCGATACCCGAGATTCCGGCAGCTTTACGGATGGTCCCACAAAGGTGTACTTATCCGAAAAGGTCTCCGCGTAAGGCTGGAATTTCGCGGATGTATAGACGATAGTGTTCGTGTTATTGTCGTTTGAAATAAGGGACAAAACATTTTTTACCGGATAGCCTTTATCGCGAAGCTGCTTTACATATCTATTGGCCTTTGGCATGGAACATAGCATACGGAAAGTCTGCGGCAGTGTCTGTTTCATAATTTTAGCAGAATAGCGATTGAAAGCAAAGGTCGTGGTAGAGCACATTAGCGGGATTCCGATCTTCCATGCCGCCAGCTTTCCCCATGTCGCCATAGAATCCGCCACAATGCACTCCGGATTCCACTGTGCCATTTCGCGGATGATGGTTTCATCCATCGCAAGCGTCATCTTCACTATGATTTCTGTAGAAAACGCAATATCCTTTCCGACGCGTTCTCCGTCTTCCGGTGAAAGATGCATCTGCATATCATAGTCGTCGCAGGATATGAAGGACGCTCCCGTCGATTCAATCTTTTCCCTCAGTGCATTGTAGGAATAGTATCGAACCTGATTCCCGCGGCGCACCAATTCCTTTACGACCTCCAACGTGGGATTGGTATGTCCATGCGCCGGAATGCAAAAAAACGCTATGTTACTCACTTTTATCACCTTTATTTATTTCTCTGATACGATTTGCGAATGCGATAGATTCCTCCAGAGTGTGCTCAGGGTATAGTTCTTTGGATCTTCCGGCAAAGATTGCATCTGCAATGGCGCTGAAAACTCCGTATCTTTCTATGGCCATACCCTTTTCGACATCGGCTAAGAAAATCAGCGTGTCGCCCGGAAAAATGGCAAACATATCGCGCACTTCCTTCGGTATTACTATCTGCCCTTTTGGACCTACTTTGACAGAACTCATAAATTTCCCGTTTTCCACTATTGTATTTCCCTTCTAAACGTAATACTTGTATAACTGTTAATATAAGTTGTACCATTTGCTTATGAATTTGTCAATAATACCGTCGGCCTGCAGATCTAAGTCAGGCCGCATCAAGTATAAATACTCTTTACTTCAGATTCCAGTTTATCGAGTGTTTTCGATCACCTTTTCAGGGGGCAGACGCAATACTACAAATTTTTAAAGCAAAAAATGAGATCTCTTACAGTACATTAAACAAATAGAGCCACAATGACCTTAGTCATCGTGGCTCTGTTGCGTCTATTTCGTTTGCGTCTGTTCAAGTCCATACTCTCTTAGCAATACCCTTTTGGAAGCCCCGTCAATTTTTAATTCCCGCTGATAAAGTTCGTAGCCGAGTATTCGCCGGTATCGCTTGCAAGAACAAACCCGCACTGCTTAAGTGT
>JAUZPW010000193.1 GCA_030705725.1 Bacillota bacterium | reverse complement strand
TGATTAACGATTGGACAAAATGGTTCATCTTGCCCAATCTTTCATTGGCGCTGTCTGTCGTGAACCGTGCTGTATAGCGCTGGGAGGATCCTGCATTGAACGCATCCCAACCGCCCATCGCCGAAGTGTTCGCCGCCCTCAACGCAGCGAAGCTGCCGGATGATTTTCTCAGCGCCTCCGGCCTTACCGTCCTGCGCCGCGGAAACGGCGTTTAACCCCACCGAATGGCCCGAAATGACTATTTGCCTTATAATATCGTCGCCTGCTTCCATTTTGTCTCCGGCGCAGAAAAAAGTGGCCGGATAGCGGTATCTCGAGAGCGAGCGCAGAATTTTTGCCGTAGCCTCCGTCGGCGCCGCGTCAAAGGTGAGATAAACGGTTTTTCTGGCCTCGCTTATTACGGGCGTTTCGCCCCCGTTGGGCTTTCCGGGCGTCTCGGGGGGCGTCTTGTTTCCGTACTTCTCCAAAAGCGAGGACATGACGGTCTCGCCTATATTTAAGAGCATGCTGTCGGAGAGCGACGACGACTCCCTTGAAATCCTAACCACAGTGCCTTTGGAGGACGGGATGACGGAATAATAAAATCCCCAGGTGGAACAGACAAACGAAAGCGGGATAAAAACCGTGCCGCCTTTAGAGTAGGCGCTTTCGCCGTAGGTTCTCATCTGCTGGTCGTAAGCGTAGCCGTGCCCTATATCAAAAGATATTATTTTTTCCTTGTCGTAAAAAACCAGAACCTGCTCCTCGGGAGAATAATATGCCTTCAGGCCACCGAACCCGCTCAAAAAAACCGAGTAGGGCACGTAATATTTTCCGCCCTTCTCAAAAGGCATGGTCGAGTCGTTTAAGTCAAGAAACCGGTCGTTGACAACGGTAAAAACCACATTTTTGGCAGCGGAAACACGCATTCCCGGCGTTATCAGGAACACGGCTGTAAGAAATATCAGAAAAACATTTTTAACAGCATGCTTTATACGCATTTTTCCGCCTCTGAAGCTATATTTCACTGAAAATAGTATACCATCAGCCGTAAAAAATTAAAAGAGTGTTCTTAAAGCGTTGCACTTTCAGTCACGCTTTGATAAAATACAGTTTAATCGAAACAGTACGGGGGGGTAAATATGCTGGATATCAAAATAACCAGAACTTCGAATCCGCAGAAAAAACCGGATTCCAAAAATTTAGGCTTCGGCAGATATTTTACGGACCATATGTTCGTCATGGACTACACCGACGGCCGCGGATGGCATGACGCAAGGATCGTGCCGTATTCAAATATGTCTTTCGACCCGGCCACGATGGTGTTCCACTATGCTCAGGAGTCCTTCGAGGGCTTAAAGGCTTATCATGCCGACGACGGAAGAATCCTTTTGTTCCGTCCCGAAAAGAACGCGGAGCGTTTAAACCGCACGCACGACCGCCTCTGCATGCCCGAGCTTCCGGTTGAGGATTTCATTCAGGCGGTCAAGGCCGTTGTGAGCGTCGACCGCGACTGGATACCGACGGAGCCCGGAACATCGCTTTATATAAGGCCGTTTGCAATCGCCACCGACATCGCGATAGGCGTGCATCCGTCCCACACGTATAAATTCATTATAATCCTTTCGCCCGTCGGCGCGTACTATCCCGAGGGCATGAATCCGGTCAAGATCTACGTCGAGGACGAATACGTCCGCGCCGTAAAGGGCGGAACCGGGTTTGCGAAATGCGGCGGAAACTACGCGGCCTCCGTCAAGTCTCAGGATAAGGCCAACGCCAAGGGCTATACCCAGGTGCTCTGGCTCGACGGCGTGCACCGTAAATATATCGAGGAAGTCGGAACCATGAACGTCTTCTTCAAGATAAACGGAGAAGTCCTGACAGCCCCGATCGAGGGTTCGATCCTTCCGGGCGTCACCCGCGACTCCTGCATACAGCTTCTTAAAAAATGGGGCGTGCCCGTTTCCGAGCGCCGCTTCACGATCGACGAGCTGATGGAAGCCGCGAGAGCCGGAAAACTTGAAGAAGCTTTCGGGTCCGGCACCGCCGCCGTAATCTCCCCGATAGGCGAACTTAATTTTGAGGGCGAGATCGCGACTATCAACGGGTTTAAGATAGGGGAGCTTACGCAGAAGCTTTACGACACCCTGACGGCGATCCAGTGGGGAAAAGCGAAAGACGACCTCGGCTGGACTACTGAAATATAACCGAACGACATTAAAAAAGCCTCCGGTAAAAATTACTTACCGGAGGCTTTTGTTCGTTATATATTCAGTCACGCGTTTTTCTTAACTTTTTCCCACGAATCCTTCAGCGAAACAACCCTGTTGAAAACCGGCTTGTCCGAAGTTGAATCACTGTCCTTAGAAAAATATCCGGTGCGCAGGAACTGGAACGTGTCGCCCGGCAAAGACTCCGAAAGGCAGCTTTCAAGCTTAGCGCCGCGAACCGTGCGCAGCGAATCGGGATTAAGGTTTTTGGTAAAATCCCCGTTTTCGGTTTCGTCCGAGGGATTTTCGGCAATAAACAGCCGGTCGTAGAGCCTGACTTCGGCGTCTTTGCAGTTATTAAGGTCGACCCAGTGTATGGTACCCTTTACCTTGCGCTTGTCCTTAGAGTCCCCTCCGCGCGTTTCGGGGTCGTAGGTGCAGATAAGCTCCGAAACCGAGCCGTCACCGTTTTTAACCGCTTCCTTGCAGGTTATGAAATAAGCGCTTTTAAGCCTGACCTCGGCGCCCGGCGACAGGCGGAAATATCCCTTGACCGGCTCCTCCATAAAGTCCGCGCGCTCGATATAAAGCTGCTTTGAAAAAGACATCCTGCGTGTTCCAAGCTCCGGCTTTTCGGGATTTATAAGAACGTCGAAATACTCGGTTTTATTTTCCGGGTAATTTTCAATCGTCACCTTGAGCGGATCGAGAACCGCCATTGCGCGGGGAGCCGTGAAGTTCAGCTCGTCGCGCACGCAGTGTTCGAGCAGAGCGAAATCAACCACGCTGTAAGTTTTGGAAACTCCGGCCGTCTCAACAAAATTGCGAAGCGCCCGCGCGGGATAGCCGCGCCTGCGCATTCCGGCGAGCGTCGCCATGCGCGGGTCGTCCCAGCCCGAAACGATGCCCTTCTGAACGAGCGCAAGACATTTGCGCTTGCTTGTAAGCGTGTAGTTTAAGTTGAGCCTCGCGAATTCTATCTGCCTCGAAGGCGCGGGCCATTCGATTTCACGCAGCACCCAGTCGTAAAGCGGGCGGTGATCCTCGAATTCGAGCGTGCAGAGAGAATGCGTAACTCCCTCGGCGGCGTCCGAGATCGGGTGGTTAAAATCGTACATCGGATATATGCACCATTTGTCGCCTGTCCGGGCGTGAGGAATTTTCATGATCCTGTAAATAATGGGGTCGCGCATATTCAGGTTGCCGGAGGACATGTCGATTTTCGCCCTCAGCGTCTTCTGCCCGTTTTCAAATTCGCCCGCGCGCATGCGCTCGAAAAGCTCGAGATTCTCCTCCGCCGAGCGGCTCCGGTACGGGCTTTCGCGCCCCGGCTCCTTAAGCGTGCCGCGGTATTCGCGGATTTCCTCCGCCGACAGGTCGCAGACATACGCTTTTCCCTTTTTTATAAGCATGACGGCGCTTTCGTAGCATATATCGAAATAGTCCGAGCCGTAAAGAATCCTGTTCGGCTCGAAGCCGAGCCAGCGTATATCCTCGATAATCGAGTTTACGTATTCGTCGTCCTCTTTTACGGGGTTCGTGTCGTCGAGACGCAGATTGCACACCCCGCCGTATTTCCGGGCGGTCGTGAAGTTAATTGTGATCGCCTTGACATGGCCTATATGCAGATAACCGTTCGGCTCCGGCGGAAAACGCGTCTGGACATGGTTGAAAGCGCCGGTCCTCAGGTCCTCGTCGATCAGCTCGTGGATAAAGTTAGAACCAATCTCCCCGTCCGTCATTTTTTTGAACATCCCTCTCCGATAGAATCAAGAAACATATCGATCCGCGCCGATACGCGGTCCTTGCCTAAAAGCCTTGAAATAAAATATAAGTCGGGCGTCTGGCGGCGACCCGTCAGCGCGACGCGTATAATGTTGCT
>JAUZPW010000192.1 GCA_030705725.1 Bacillota bacterium | reverse complement strand
TTTCGTGAAGACAAGGACGATATATGGCAAAGGCTTTATGACGACTTAATGCAGTTTACGGAGTCGGAATGCAAAAAACGCGGTCTAACATATTCCGTACATTATACCATCAACACTCCACCTTGCCACTGCGACAAAAAACTCATCGACCTGATCGAGGATTGCGCAAAAAAGAGTGAAGTCCCCTATATGCACATGATAAGCTATCCGGCTCACGATTCGATGCAGATGGGAAGATTCTTTCCAATGGGAATGATCTTTCTTCGCAGTTCGAACGACGGAAAAAGCCATTGCCCGGAGGAATATACGACCAAGGAGGATCTGGCGGCGGGCGCGCAGGTTCTGCTGAACACTTTGCTGGAGATATCCGAAAAGAATATTTTTTAATTCGCGACTGAAAACCTGGGGCTGCTGTAAACAGCCCCTTTTTTATTGCCCCATAATGCGAACTTTTGCTTACAGTGCGGAGAAAACTGTGATATGCTTATTTTCGGGAGGCTTTGCATAATGTATCGATATAAGACCAAAGGCACCTGTTCGATGGAAATAGGATTCGATGTCGACCAAAACAAGGTTAAAAACATCAAGTTCACGGGCGGATGCAACGGAAACTTAAAAGGCATCGCGGTTTTGGCAGAAGGCCGGGATATGGACGAGCTGATTACGAAATTCAAGGATATAAAATGCGGGGATAAGGATACCTCCTGCCCGGCGCAGCTTGCCCGGGCGCTTTTGCAGTACAGGGAAGAAATGACGCGGGCGGAAAAGATTTAATACATACGCCGGACTGCGTTTTCAATAAAAGCTAAAACAGGCTTCGCACTAAGGATGAATCCGAGTGCAAAGCCTGTTTTATATTTTTATGTATTCAGTTATCATCCTTATGATTCCAAACAAAGTCTGTTTTAAGAAGAAACAGCGACGCGGAAAAGATATCCGCACAGCCGCCTGGGCTCAGATTTTTTTTATTAAACGCTCGGTCTGCGAACTCCGTAAGCTTTAGGCGCATAGACTTCGGCATTAACAATATAAATCTGGCCCAGCGCCTCGCGTATTTAAGGCCATTCATACCGCCGCGATAAAGCAGATTTGTATCCGGACATTCGGAAACTATCTGAAGCAGAACGGTGAGCTCATCGTTTCGGGGGTCTTTTAAGGCCCGGTAAGCGCGCTGTGCGTGCGGCAACCCGTTTTCAGCCTCCTGACGTGCGCCTCCGGAGTTAAATTTGCGGCGCACCTCACCGCCGTGAGTTTCGGATTCGGGAGCTTTTCCCGCTGCGGCCAGAGAGCGAACCTGGCTGAACACATCGCCGCCACGGACAAGACGGCTTCCCATTGCCGCAAGGAGCAGTCCCAGCGTATAAATCGCGCCCTTGTGCGTATTAACGCCGCCCGTAACGGCTAACATTTCACGCTCGGCTTTCTGCCCTTCGGCTTGTAAATCCTTCATGCAGCCGCCCTGACGCATGCCGAGCGTTGCCGCCTTAATAAAATACGGATAAAGAGAATGCGCGCTTTTCAGGAAAATATCCAAATCCATATCACGGTGCGCACCGGAATTATTCTGATCGACCAGGCCGGGTTTTGGAGTAAGCCGTACTTCTTCGATTAATGAACTGACGGCAAAAACCGCGAGCTGTTTTGCGGCAAAACGCTCTAAAATAGAATAAGTACAGGACTTTACTAAATCAAGTCCATGCGCTCTGCTGCGCGAGCACGGAGCAACCGGGCCGCCGCAGACTATGCACGCGCGAGCTTCTCCACGGGAGAGCTTTTGACCGTCTATATCGATTACGTCCATGTCGTATAGTCTTCCGACAGGATCAAGTTCTTCTATTTTAACGCATATATCCTTTATATACCCGGCATCAAATCTGTAAGCAAAAAAAGCTTCACAGCCGGTCGCGTCCAGAAGATACTTTTTATACGTGGGCTCGCCTAATTCCTGAAGGATTTTGCCTACACCCATCCGGAAAGCAAAATCCACAAGCGGATTACGCTTCACTTCGCCGGCGATATTCATAGTGAAGACCAGTACCGGGCATTTATAGTCATTTAGGATCTGTTCCTGAATACCGCGGCGGCGATCCTTTGCCTCCAGGACTTCTTTAAGCTCCACTTCCTTTATTTCCATAAGGGTTTAGACTATATGACTGAGCTTGCTCAGGTTTTCGGCAGAATCCTCGCCCACACACCCGACGAGCAGCCAGCGGCTGTTATAGCCGTCGTAAATGAAATGGTCTACCAGCCCGAAGCCTTTTATACACCCTGTGCCCGGAACATGAGTTCTAGGTCCGGTGCAGGGGTGGAGCGCTCCGTTTATTGTGATATGCCCTTCGTCCGCATAACATACGGGCAAATCCTGCGCTATAAGAGCTTTAACTTTTTTTTCAAGTTCGGGGATATCTATTTCGGGCTTATCGTTGGGGAAAGCAATAATGAAGCCGTGTTTAACGTCATCGTGCTCGCATCGCATAAGCTCTTCCTCCGGCATGCAGAATTCGCAAAGATCTTCGGACGTATGCGCCATCAGACGGTAGGGCAGCGACTTATTGACAGTCTCATAGATTTCATTGGGATAAGGGCCGAAAAGATTCGGCCTCGTTATAATAATTTCTTCGCCTAAACCGATCAGCAAATGTGCGTTCATAGGCAAAAAAGGGTAAATCAGGTCGAAATGCTCGACAATAACACGCTTTCCGCGGTAAACCGTCTGCATAATGGCCTCTGCCAGAACAGCCGGCTGGGTAAACCCCATTTCAAAACGTATATCCACATGGTACGTGTGTGGGGTAAAGAAATTGGAATCGTCATCCTTTTCCAGAAGCGGCAGAGGGCGTACGTTTACCCCGTCGTCATCGTTAGTAAGCTCAAGACCCGGAAACATACCTTTAATAAGCACGCTTTTGCCGGAGCCCGGCTCGCCGATGACGCCGATAATTTTGTCGAAAGGGCTGAGGTAAAGCTGTGAAAACTGGATACCTAACTCATATATGCGTTTTCTGCCCCGGGGAGCGTAAAACGTGCTGAAAATGTGGCTTCTCTGCATTTTGTTGGAGTATGGCATAAAAACCTCCTTAAATTCGGATGAGGCGGTCTTGCAGTTAAATAAACGCAGCGGCGTGGCACCCGCCCGGGATTTCCGCAATTTCGATTCCGCCGGCGCGCAGCCCGGCCGCAAGCTCCCGGATATATGCCGCAGGCACTTCGGGGAAAGGCTCAGAGAACATAAAAAGGGTGCTTATATTCAGAATCGGGGCAAAGCGGCCTGCAAACACGGCGGAATCGAGGCGGGCCTTGATCGCGGGAACCTCGGACTTGTCTTTAATAAAGTAAGTCGGAAAGGAAGAACAGGGTATGAGATAATCTCCGGTTTCATAAACGCCGGCGTTCGGGATGCAGGAAGCAAAGGTTCTTGCCGCAATAAGACTTTCACCAGATGAACAGGCATCATTTTTATCTGAAACAACAAAGACATACAAAAAATCGCACCGGCGCGATGCGCTTTCTATAAGTAAATGTTGACGGCATGTAAACGGGGCCCGGCCGATTACTACGGAGCCGATTTTTCCGCTTGCCGGGTTATGCGCGGCCTCACTGAAATACTGCTCAATACCGTCAGGCTTATTTTCCATAAACAAAACCTCGGGAGTTTCGGCAACGGGAAAGAAAAAATAATTCTCAAAAAACCTTCTGTTTTTAGGGAGCGTAAACAGAACCAGGTGCCCGATCCCCCGGGAGTGAGCTTCTTTCCTTAGTTCAGTTATAATTCCGGCTGCGACGCCATGGCCCTGATGCTCGGGAGTAACTGCAATGCATTTTAATATATTGCGGTCGAGAGAACCGGAGGCAATAATTTCGCCGCATTCCGACATTACGACGGAAAAAGAGATGCCATCTTCGTAATCAAGACCGTTTTTTATAAGAAACGCTTTTAATTTATTCAGATATTCATTTTGAAAGGGCCTGCCGTATAAAATATCCGTAAGTCAACCCTCCGGCAAAAACCAGACATATGTAACAACACTAATATACTACATATTTTCAAATATTAAAAGAAAAAAGAAAAATATGGATTGATATTCGGAA
>JAUZPW010000191.1 GCA_030705725.1 Bacillota bacterium | reverse complement strand
TCGGGCCGTGCGTATCCTTCGAGGTCAGAATATCGACAATCTCGCCGTTTTTAAGCTGGTAATCCAGCTGTACTATGCGCCCGTTCACCTTCGCCCCGACCATGCGGTTCCCAACGGCCGTATGTATCGCGTATGAAAAGTCAATCGGCGTCGCACCCGCCGGCAGGTTAATTACATCGCCCTTCGGCGTAAAAACGAATACCTCGTCGGCAAAAAGATCCACCTTGAGGGTTTTTATGAAATCCTCGGCGTCCGTATCCTGCTGCGTTTCAAGCAGCTGGCGTATCCAGGCGAAGGTATTTTCCCCCTCGTGGTATTTAGCTCCGATGCCCTCTTTATATTTCCAGTGCGCCGCTACGCCGTACTCGGCTAACTGGTGCATTTCCCTTGTTCTGATCTGAACCTCGAACGGTATCCCCTCGCGTCCTATCACCGTTGTGTGCAGCGACTGGTACATATTCGGCTTCGGGGTGCTTATATAATCCTTGAACCGCCCCGGAATCGGCTTGAAAATATCGTGAATGAATCCGAGCACGTTGTAGCAGTCGGCTATCGAGTCTACAATAACCCTGACCGCGCAAATATCGTAGATCTCGTTCATCGTTTTGTGCTGTGAGTACATTTTCCGGTATATGCTGTAAATATGCTTTACCCTGCCGTCTATCTGGGCCGGGATTCCCATTTCCCTGAGCCTTTCGTCAATAAGCCCCTTGATATGCTCCAGGAATTGGGAACGCTCGCTGCTTTTTTCCGAAAGTCCCTCGACGATCTCTTTGTAACCGACGGGGTCAAGGGTCTTGAGCGAAAGATCCTCGAGCTCCCACTTGATCTTCTGCATTCCAAGGCGGTGGGTTATAGGCGCGTAGATTTCCATCGTTTCGAGCGCTTTTTCGCGCTGCTTGCGCTCCGGCAGAAAGTTCAGCGTGCGCATGTTGTGCAGGCGGTCGGCGAGCTTGATGAGAATAACGCGAATGTCCTTCGCCATGGCGAGGAACATCTTGCGAAGGTCCTCCATCTGCCGTTCTTCCTTGCTGGAATACTGTATTTTTCCGAGCCTCGTCACGCCGTCGACCAGATCGGCCACAACGGCGCCGAATTTCTCTTCAATATCCTCATAGGTGAGCTTCGTATCCTCGAGGCAGTCGTGCAGAAGCCCCGCCATAATGGAATCGGTATCAAGCCCCATATCGAGTATTATTTCAGCGACGGCAAGCGGATGGGATATATAAGGCGAACCGTCGCGGCGCTTTTGATCCGCGTGCGCTTCAAAAGCGCACTCAAATGCCTGCCTGATCCGGTCAACGTCGGCCGACGGATTCACTTTTTTTATCTTGGCCTCAAGCTGGTCGAATTTTTTCTGCATTCTTTAAGCCTCTTTTGACTGTTTTAGCCTCAGCAGTATTTTCGAGCCGAATATATCGACCTTCTGCTCAAGCCGGTTAATTAATATTCTGAGCGATTCGTTTTCCTTCGAGTAATCCAGTATATGAAACTCCCTGAAAACTTCGAGACAAAGCATAAGCTGAGAAAGCTCCATAATGAGCTTCGATTCCCTGCGTATCTTCCGGTAAAGCGTCTCGGGATCGGTAACAAGCACCCCGTCCCGCGCGTTTGTTTTCACGTGCCGGTAAACGGCGACAAGATTCTCCCTTGAAGGCATCATCCGGTCGGCGTCCTCGGCGTTTATCCTTCCGCCGGCGAGAAAACAGCTGTAAAGCTCGAGCTGTTTTATATCGTTTTCTTCCTCGAGCCTTGTTCTTTTAACATCCTTAAGTATAAGCTGAACGTTTTCCTTATTTCTGTAGCTGTTTAATTCAAGCGAAAAAGCTATATCCACCCTGTCGCCCTCGACAAAACGGCAGTTTGAGCTGCCCGTGCCGAAAAGGAACGAACAAAACATCTGGCCCCCGCACTCGACGGTCATTTTGAGATGCTTTTCAAAGCTTATCGGCATTATTTCGTCGATTAAAACGTTGCTAAGCGAAAAAACCGGCTGCTGGTTTCCCATGCCGTAAGGCTCCAGCGCGTAAAGCCCCTTCGCGTTTTTTACCGTAAGCTCCTCGGGCCGGGCTTCAAAGTCTATATTAAGCCTGTCTATGTTGTCGTAAAGTCCCGAAACTCCTGCGGCGTATTCGTTAAGCCCCGCCCTGAACGCTTCCAGGTTTTTTTTGTTTATCGTAAGCCCGACCGCAAGCTCGTGGCCTCCGTATTTTTCAAGAAAATCCGAGCACGTTTCGAGCCCTTCGAAAAGGTTGAAGCCTGAAACGCTGCGGCCCGAGCCCTTGCCCGTGTCCCCGTCGAGCGAAATAAGCACGGTGGGCAGCCCGAACCTGTCGGCAATGCGCGAGGAAACGATGCCGATTACCCCGTTGTGCCAGTTTTCGCCCCATAACACGATCACATGATCCCGTCCGGGGTTAAATTCGGTTTTAAGGCGCAGCAGGATTTCATCTAGAATCTGATTTTCGGCCGTCTGGCGGCTCCGGTTCAGCTCGCACAGCTCTGCGGCAAGCTGCTCCGCTTCCGCGTAATCCGCGGTAAGAAAAAGCTTTAACGCGCTTTCGGCCCTTCCAAGCCTTCCCGCCGCGTTTATGCGCGGCGCCAAAATAAAGCTCACGGAATTCGACGTAAGCCTTTTTCCCTCGATCCCCGCCTGCTTCATAAGCATCCTGAGCCCCGGGTTCTTCGTGTTCTCAAGAGATTCGAGCCCCGCTTTTACAATTGCGCGGTTCTCGCTGCAAAGCGGCATAACGTCGGCTATAGTGCCGACCGCGACAAACTCGCCGTATTCCTTAAGCAGCCGCTTTGTTTTTTCCGCGCCCTCGAGCGCCGTAATAAGCTTGAAGGCCACCCCGACGCCCGCAAGCTCCCGGAAAGGGTAAACGCTTCCGTCCCGACGCGGGTTAATAACGGCAAGCGCATCGGGCAGCGACTCGCGGCATTCGTGGTGGTCCGTAATAATCAGCTTAAGGCCGATTTTCTTGGCATATTCCGCCTCTTCTTTGGCGGTAATGCCCGAATCGACCGTAATTACAAGGTCAACGCCCTCCTGCTTGAGGCTTCTCAGCGCCTCCGTGTTGAGGCCGTAGCCTTCGCTCAGTCGGTCCGGGATATAATACCTGCATGGAGCGCCCTTATTGCGCAGGTATTTTACGAGAATGCAGGTAGCGGTCACTCCGTCCACGTCATAGTCGCCGTAAACGGCGATCTTCTCCCCGCTTTCTATAGAGCGCCTGATTTCGGCGACCGCCTTGTCCATATCCTGAAGCAGGCATGGGTCGTGCAGAACGTCCGGCGAGGAATCAAGAAAGTCTGCGGCCCTTTGCGGGCTGTCAATGCCTCTGGCGCATAAAACGGAGACGGCCAGATCGGAAAGTCCGGTCGCTTTTTGCAAAGCTTCCGCCTTATCCCGGTCGAATCCGGAAACTATCCATTTTTTTTGTTTCATTTTCTCCACCATGTATTTTTTAATAGTGCTATTATAGCATACATCCCTTAAGCGCAAAAGCAAAATATAATGCCGAACGGACTATTGTCCGGCATATACTGAGCTGTAGGAAATATTCCGGTGAGGGAGGTATATCGCATGGACAGTCAGTACCCCTGTCTGGGCGAGCGCCTGACTTTGATCTCTGTCACGCTGGCAAACGCTTTCGCGAAAGAATTTAGCAAGGAGGACATATTCATCCTGGCCGCTTTTCTGGCCTCCGTCGCCTCGAACCTGTACCTTCTCGGAAACACAAGGCTTAGTTTTCCCCTCACCCCCGCTGCCTCGGACGAAGGCGAAGCGCTGATCTAAGAAAACTCGGAACAGAAAATAAAAGCAGCCGCCGTAAACGGCGGCTGTCAGTTTCGAAATGCATTTGGGGATTTTAAGGTGCAGGTTCTAAGTATTTGCCGTCAGAATCTTACTCTTTCTCGAACAGCTCCTTGGCTACGCCGCAGACGGGGCATTCGAAATCCGCCGGAACGTTTTCCCAAAGTGTGCCCGGAGCAATTCCGCCGTCTTCATACCCTTCTTTTTCGTCATAAACAAAGCCGCATACCGAGCAGACATACTTTGCCATCGTTATATGCTCCATTCCGCCGAGGCGCG
>JAUZPW010000190.1 GCA_030705725.1 Bacillota bacterium | reverse complement strand
GCCGACCATACGTGCGTGAGCACAACTACGGTTATCCGATTTGCGAAGCTCTTAGGCTTCCCGGGATTTACGGAATTAAAACAAAACCTGATAAACAACGTAAAAGGAAATGTAGGCCTGCCGGAGCGGCTGCAGCAAAAAGAGCAGCTTGAAAATAACGATTTGCTCAGAAACACTTTTCTAAAGGAAATATCCTGCATTAATCAAACGATTCAAACACTTTCGCGTGATGCTCTGGAAAAAGCGGTAAAGCTGACGACGGATGCCGGGGATATTTATGTACTGGGACTGCGGGTATGCTTTTCACTGGCATTTTTATTCGCTACGGTGCTTGGGCAAACCAGAAAGAATGTCCGTCTTATTAACGGAATTGCCGATACATATCCTGAAAGCATGATAAGCGCGAC
Organism: Bacillota bacterium; assembly: GCA_030705725.1. Taxonomy (GTDB): domain Bacteria; phylum Bacillota; class Clostridia; order Oscillospirales; family Butyricicoccaceae; genus UBA6114. The sequence continues at coordinate 3,700 of JAUZPW010000190.1, read as the reverse complement.
AAGCGGCGATGTATGTTATGTCTTCGCTTTTCCGCGATTTTTGAAAGATACTATCTTTCTGGTAAGACAGCTAAAAAAACAGGGAGTTAAGGTAATTCTTATTACGGAGCCGTCTTATTCAAAGATTCTTGAAATGGCAGACGTAGTTTTGTTTACCAGCCCAAACGACATGTGCTTCAAAGGTTCCTTTGTACCCGCGATATGCCTGATAAACTATTTGATTTCGGAAATTGTCAATAAAGCCCCGGAAAGTTCGCTTCGCGTTGTAACTCAAATAGAGAAATATCTGAGCGAGAATTACATTTAGTCAGCGGGAGGTTTTCAGATGAAATATATAAAAAATGCCGAAAACGTGTTAAAGCAAGGCGATGTGAAGGCAAAAGAAGCAATACTGGAGCTGCTTGATCGCCTATGGTATGAGATGGATTCCTACCATATCATAAAAAAAATGATGTATGTTAAAAACGGTGTTCTGCACATCGGAGATTCAAGCTGGGATTTGAAAGAAAAGAATGACGTTTATCTTTTCGGCGCCGGCAAAGCCTGCAATGCTATGGCGATGGCGGTGGATGAAGCTTTGGGAGAACATTTGAAAAAGGGAATTATCTCCGTAAAAATCGCGGAGCCCGAAGACCACTACCGGCGCACGACGGCATACGTCGGCGGGCATCCACTGCCGAACAGACAGGGGATGATCGCGGCTCAGGAAATAATCAAAATGATAGACGGCGCTTCGAAGGACGATCTTTTTATTTCCGTTATAAGCGGCGGCAGCTCCGCGCTCCTTACATGTCCCGTGGAAGGCATTACGCTCGGAGAGGAAATAAAGGCGCAGGATGTTTTGCTCCGCTCAGGCGCAAAAATAGGCGAAATCAACGCGGTCAGACGCCATATTTCCAGAACAAACGGAGGACGTCTGGCACAGCGTATCACGAATAAAGGCGCGGAACTAATCAATATCATCGTGGACGACGGCGTCGGGGAGCTGCCGCTTAAAAACAGGAATGTTCCGGTTCAATATTCCGCGACCCCGATTGCCCAGGATTCGACGACTATACAGGACGCGCGCGACTGCATCGTAAATTATAATCTTAAAAACAGAATCCCCAAATCGATCATTGACTATCTTTGGGATGACGGGGCGGACATAGAGACGCCTAAGTCCTTTGACAAAGGCGTGACGCATTTTGTACTGAATTCGGTGCCGGATTCGTGCGAAGCAGCCTTAAGAATAGCCAAAGACATGGGTATCGACGCAATGGTTTTAACTACGTTTCTCGAGGGTGAGGCAAGAGAGGATGGGTATTTCCTCGGCTCGCTTGCAAGGGAAATACAGGCGAACAAAAGGCCTATAGCACCCCCGTGCTTCGTTTTCTGCTCCGGTGAAGCTACGACGACAGTACCGGACGGATGCACCGGACACGGAGGCCCGGGACATGAGCTTGCGATGGGCTTTGCTCTTGAAGCAAAAGAAATCAGAAACGCCGCGCTGGCTTCGGTTGATACCGAGGGAACGGACGGCACGACGGTGTACGCGGGCGGTATCGCCGATACGAAAACTATCTTAAGGCTTAAAAGCAAGGGCACAGATTACTATGAGGTTATGAGAAACCATGACGCGGGAAGCGCTCTCGCGTCTGTCGAAGGCTCTATTCTCACCGGGAACACGGGTACGAATGTTTGTGATTTTAACGTAATGTATATAGGTGAATAATCAGAGGAGAAAAAAAGTGGACATTAACAGAATTAAAGACATAAGGGCAAGACAGGTACTGGACTCCGACGGACGTCCCGCTATCGAGGCGGACGTTATTACGGAAAGCGGCGTTATGGGAAGGTCCAGCGCGGCGACCGGCAACTCCGTTGGCATTAACGAATCGGCTGTTATACGCGACGGTGACCCGAAATTATTCGGAGGCAAAAGCGTTTATAAGGCAATTGACAACGTTAACAAGATTATTGCTCCGGCCCTCAGAGGCATGTCCGTGACCGATCAGAAAGCAATCGACGAAAAGATGATAGAGCTCGACGGAACCAGATATAAAACAAAATTAGGCGGAAACACTATAAACGCCGTGTCCTTCGCAGCGGCCCGCGCGGGCGCCGCTTCCGAAAAGCTGCCTTTTTACCGCTATCTCGCAAACGGCAAAAAAATCCGCCATTCTTTCACGCCTGTATATAACCTTGTCAACGGAGGTACATATTACGGAAAAACGCAGGCGTTTCAGGAGTTTATTTTAATCCCGCGCAACGTAGACAGCTTTGACGAAGCCGTAAGAGTCGGCGTTGAGATGTTTTACACTATCGGCGACATTATTGCCGAAGAAATGAAGCAAAAGCCCGTTATGGGCAAATACTGCGGCCACGGCGCGCCGTCCGACGACCCCTCCGTTATTTTTGATATTTTTAACGAGGCTGCTTCCCGTTTGGGATATAAAGACAAAGTTTGCTATGGAATTGACTGCGCGAGCAGCGAATTTTATGATTCTAAGGATTTCTCATATCGCTACAGAGGCCGGGATATAAGCCGCGACGAATTAACTACGCTGCTTAAAAATCTCTGCGAGAAATATCCTATCGGCTTTATTGAAGACCCGCTGAACGAAGAAGATTTTGACGGGTATAAAGCGGCTCACAAGATCATTCCCGCGGCGCTTATCGGGGACGACCTGCTCTGCACAAATATAGAACGGGCCCGAAAAGCGTATGAAATGCAGGCTGCGGACGGAATGATCGTAAAGCCAAATCAGGTCGGAACGCTTACTGAAACGATGCAGACCGTCGATTTTTTGAAAGAGAAAAACCAGATACTTATTGCTTCCGGGCGCTCCGGCGGGCCTCTCGACGACCCGACTACTGATCTTGTTGTCGCTATCGGCGGTCATATGCTTAAAACCGGAGCACCCAGAAGCGGTGAGCGTGTTGTATCTATCAACGACGGAATCCATATTGCGGAGGAGCTGGGGATGGACGGCAGGCCTTTTAACGTTATGAAGCTTGCGGGGTTTTCCCGTATAGATAAATAAGAGGAGGGTTAAAATGAAAACTAAAGCCAGACAGTTACCCCACATTTACGCACTTGTTTTCATCTTTATGATTGCTATGGCGCTGCTTACTTGGGTTGTGCCGAGCGGTCAGTACGACAGAAAGGACATTACGGTCGGCTCGACCACGAAATCGGTTCCCGTGGACGGTACATATAAACAGGTTCCGAAAATCGACACGGAAGGAAAAGATGTCCGCCAGGGGCTTTTCGGCCTGTTCGTCGCTCCGACTCAAGGAACTCAGAAAGCGGCGGATGTTGTGGCGTTTGTGCTTATCGTCGGCGGCGCCTTTTCAATCCTTAACAAAACCGGCGCTATCATCATGGGCATGAAGACGCTGATACGAAAGCTCGGCAAATTCAAAATACTTATTATCCCCATTTCGATGATCCTGTTCGGACTGGGAGGAACTACCTTCGGAATGGCGGAGGAACTGCTTCCGTTCTATTTGATATTCATTCCCCTGCTTTTCAGTATGGGGTATGATTCAATGACCACTTTTCTGGTGGTATTCCTGGGCTCCGGCATGGGCGTCGCGGCAAGCACCGTGAACCCCTTTTCCGTGATTATTGCGCAGGGTATCGCTGGCATTTCGGGCAATCCGCAGCTTTCTTTCCGCTGCATTCAGTGGGTTATAATGGAGGGGCTCGCAATCG
>JAUZPW010000019.1 GCA_030705725.1 Bacillota bacterium | reverse complement strand
GAGGAGCTTCTCATGTATGCCGACACCGCAATGAACAAGGCTAAATCGGAAGGCAAAAACAGTATCCGGCTATACAACCGGGATATTAAACACGAGGTAATAAAAAAAATCGATATGCAGAACAAGCTAAGGAAAGCGTTGGAGCTTGACGAGTTTTTTTTGCAGTATCAGCCTCAGTACAGTCTCAAAACCGGTTTAATCAGGGGAATTGAGGCGCTGGTCAGGTGGAAAAGCCCGTCTTTAGGCATTGTTAAGCCGAACGATTTTATTCCTGTGGCCGAAGAGATGGGTTATATTGTGCCGCTTGGGAAATGGGCGCTGAAAAAGGCCTGCTGCGACGCGGCGAAATGGGAGAAGGAATTTGGTTATACGGGGCTTATTTCCGTTAATGTCTCCGCAAGGCAGCTCAATAACGCCGATTTTGTTGAAACCATTAGGGAAGCGATCGTAACATCGGGGGTTAACCCGAAGAAGCTTGAACTTGAAATAACGGAAAGCATGTTTATAAGCTCGTTTGAAACCGCGGTGCCGAAGCTTGCGGATATTATCGATCTGGGCGCCAGAATTTGCCTTGACGACTTCGGAAAAGGCTATTCGTCGCTCGGTTATCTGATGCAGCTTCCCATTGACACGCTTAAAATAGACAAAAGCTTTATTGCACATACCGAAACAAATATGATTAAAAGCAATATCGCGGCGTCTATCGCCGCGCTTGTGAACGATCTTGGCATAGAATCCATTGTCGAGGGAGTGGAGACGGAAAAACAGTTCGAATTTATCCGGCACACAAGAACCAACGACCTGCAGGGTTTTTTATTCAGCAGACCCGTTAACGAGGACATGATCGGCGAAATACTGGAAAGGAACAATCGCGGAATACCTTTTAACGGCGTCTTAAAGAACTGATAATATGTTTTTATATTGAAACAAAATATTTCCCGCTTCGTCTTATATGATGTAAAATATAGGAGGAGGCGGGTTTTTATGTTTAAAAAGGCGATTTTCGCGGCGGCGTTTTTGGCGGCTTTTATAACCCCGGCTTTCGCGGCAGGACTTAATTCAGGCATGTCCGGCAAAGAGGCCCAGATTTACTTAAACGGGTCGCGGATAAACGCGCGCGCGTGTATCGCGGAAGACGGCGCGGTCTTTCTGCCGGTTCGATCCGTATTCGAGGCGCTCGGCTATAAGGTGCTGTTCTCAGGGACGGACAAGAGACCCGCGGTTACGGCGCAGGACGGAAAAAATAAATTAACCCTGAACATTAACGAGCAGACTATAGAAAAAAACGGTCACAGCTATTGCCTAAACGCGCCTTACGGCATGGCGGAGAACGGTTTGCTGCTTTACAAAGGCTCGGCGTACCTTGAGGCCGGGCTTTTCTCCGAAGCTCTCGGTTTTTCAAAAAGCTTCAGGGGTACGGACGGGTATATATCCATAAGAAGCGCCGGGGCTAACCGGATTACCGTAAACAATATGAAGCTGTGCTCTGAAAATGAGGACATCAAGGTGACTGTGCAGTATCCGCAGTTAGACGGGCTTCCAAGCTACGACGCGCAGGTTGGCATTAATTCAATCTTAAGGCGGGCGGCGTCTAGCGCGATTGACGAAGGTCTGGGCTTTGCCTACGATCTGAAAACAGCCAAGCAGTCAAACCCCGGCTTTACCGCCAAATGCGAAACTAATTTCAATTACAGAATCACATATAACCAAAACGGTATTCTGAGCGTGGTTCTGCTCGATTACCAGTATTCGGGCGGAGCGCACGGCGGGACCCTGCAGAGCTCCTACACCTTTGACCTGGCAACCGGCAAGGTGCTTGAGCTTTCCGACCTGACGGTTAAAAATTCGGCGTATACCTCTTACATTAATTCAGCCATAAGAAAAGAAATAGACAAAAGAGTGGCGGCGGGAGACCTTTATGAATTCAGCGACAGCCGGTTTGAGACTGTTGGGGACCGTCCGGACTTTTACCTTTCGGGAGACTCTGTCGTTTTTTACTTTCAGGAGTACGAGCATTTTCCGTATGCCGCGGGAATACAGGAGTTTCCGGTTTTATATTCGGGGCTGGGAGGCATGCTTACAAGCGGATACGGCTTTTTGACATATCCTGACAACGAGCTGCTTCGCGACGTGAAAAATACCGTACCCGCGGGCCAAACGGTTAATGTTGAGCTGAGACGGAATCCTACGACCGGGTTTACATGGCACTATTCTTTAGGAAACGAAGGAATCCTCGAAAAGAGCGCCGAGAGCTATACCCCGGATTCGGCGCTTACAGGCTCGGGGGGCGTCTGCGTCTGGAGCTTTAAAGCCCTAAAGGCCGGACAGGCGAAGCTTATATTCAAATATTACAGAGATGCTGACGGCGAGGCTTCCGCCACGGCCGGGAATACCGTCTTGTATAACGTGACGGTCAGGTAAAGCGAAGGATAAGCTCTGGATAAAACACGACAATTTATGAAAAAAATTGTATAAATTCTCTAATTTTATGCTTAAATCCACCGATAAATTCTAAGGACGGATTCATCGGGGGTGATCGGGCATGAATATTTACGAGAAAATATTAAAGGAATTGCCGGTTGGATTCGCAATCGGCAAAATCAACTGCGGAAAAGACGGAATACCCTGCTGCGAATTGACGGAGACAAATACAGCTTTCAGAGCGCTTACCGGGTCAGAGGACCCGCAAAACGGCAGGAAAATGCCTGAAATTTTCGCGGGCGAATCCGAACAGACCGAAATTTTGGGCGAGATAGCGCTTAACGGGGGAGAAAAGAGTTTTGAAGCTTTCTTCGGTGTTCCCCCGAAACGCCATTCGGTAAAAGTGTTTTCTCCGCAAAAGAACTTTTTCGCGGTGCTTATTTCCGAATGCGGAGATAAACACGGCAATGAAACGGAAAACGGGGATAATCCTGAGCTTACGGACATCGTTCAGTTTTTGCCCGACGCCATGCTGGCGGTTGACAGGAACCGCCGTATCATTATTTGGAATAAGGCTATAGAAAAAATGACGGGTATTCCGGCGTCCTATATGCTGGGCAGGGATGATTCCGCCTATTCAATACCGTTTTACGGAGAGCCCCGGAGACAGCTCATCGACCTCATTTTCCTGGGCGACGATGATATCAGGCCGCAGTACGGGAACTTTTTCAGGGAGAACGGCACTATAACGGCGGAGGTATTCTGCCCCGCCCTTTACAACAACGAAGGCGCCTGGATTTACGCCAAGGCGTCGCCGCTCCGCAACAAATCGGGGAATGTCATCGGAGCCGTGGAAATTACACGAGATATAAATGAACAGAGACTGGCCGCCGCCAGCCTTAAAGCTAAGACGGCATTCCTTGAAGCGCAGATAAACTCATCGCCGGACGGGATAATCGTCGTCAGCGACAAAAAGATAAGGACTTTGGTTAACCGCCGCGCGGCCGAGATTTTTAACCTGCCCCCGAGCGTAGTCGAGACAGACGAATACGCCCCGCTTATCGAATATGTTAAAAATCTTATCGTAGACCCCGAGCTCTTTACCGAAAAGCTTGATTACCTCTACGAGCACCCCGGCGTGACAAGCCGCGATGTGATGACGCTTAAAAACGGGACGGTGCTCGACAGGTATACGGCGCCCGTAACCGACGGGGACGGTTTATATTACGGCAGAATATGGACTTTTCGCGATATTACCGAAAGCATAAGGCTTGAAACGGCGCTTTCAAAGGAAAAGAATCTTTTGGAGACGACGCTCGCTTCCGTATTCGACGGAGTTATTTCCGCCGACAACAAGGGAAAAGTTATGTTCATGAACAGGGCTGCCGAGCAGCTGACAGGCTTTTCTCAGGATGAAGCCAGGGGCATGCCGATTGAGAAAATACTCAAAATCAGAAATATAAAAAACGGGGAAACGGGCGGAAAGATTTTAAAAAGGGTTCTCAAGCTAAAAAAAGCCATTAAGCCCGAAAATCCCGCCGTTCTTATTTCGAGGGACGGAACCGAGTATTTTATAGAAGGCAGCGCCGCTCCTATGACCGAAAAAGACGGCAAAATTATCGGCGTGGTGCTGGCGTTCAGGGATTTTTCGGAGAGACAGCAAAAGCAAGAGGAAATAAAATATTTAAGCTATCACGATCAGCTGACCGGGCTCTATAACCGCCGCTTTTACGAGGAGGAGATTAAAAGGCTCGACAACAAAAATAATCTTCCGTTAAGCATAATAATGGGGGATGTGAACGGGCTGAAGCTGATAAACGACTCTTTCGGACATACGATGGGCGACGAGCTTTTGATCAAGGTCGCGGAGATACTTAAAAAGGGATGCCGCAGCGGCGACATTGTCGCAAGGCTCGGCGGGGATGAGTTTCTGATTTTGCTTCCGAAAACAGGCGCCTCGGAGGCGGAAACGATTATAAGGCGCTTCTCGGACCTTTCAAAGGAGAGCAGGGTGGGTTCCATTGATATATCCGTTTCTTTCGGTCACGGCACCAAAAAGCATGAAGAGGATAATTTTCAGGAAGTATTCCGGCAGACGGAAGACCTGATGTACAGGCAAAAGCTCTGCGAAAACCTTAGCATGAGAAGCAAGAACATCGATCTCATAATGAATACGCTTTACGAAAAAAACAACCGTGAAATGCTGCACAGTAAAAGAGTATCGAAGCTTTGCGAATTAATTGCGGCAAAAATGAATTTTGACGAAGACGGCATTAATCAGATTTGCCTTGCGGGGCTCATGCACGATATAGGAAAGATCGGCATTGATGAAAATATTCTGAATAAGCCTTCTAAGGCAGATAAAGACGAATGGTGCGAGATCAAAAGGCATTCCGAAATAGGCTACCGGATTTTGAGTTCTGTCAACGAGTTTTCCGAAATCGCGAAATTTGTTCTCGAGCATCACGAAAGATGGGGAGGGCACGGGTACCCGAGAGGCCTTAAAGGGACGGAAATCTCGCTTCAGGCCAGAATTATCGCGGTTGCGGACGCCTTTGACGCCATGACGACAGAGAGGACTTACAGCAAAGCTGTGAGCGAGGAGGAGGCGATCAGGGAACTTATTCGGTGCTCAGGAACGCATTTTGACCCGCAGGTTGTAAAAGTGCTTGTCGAAGAAGTGGCGGGAAAGGAAAAAGCGGAGTTTCTTTATAAAAAAATCAAAAATCAGAGCGGAATATGTTGAAAAGTAAATATACATATGTTAAAATAACACAAAATATATCTTTAATTTGGCACGGCGATGCCGACAAGATGTTTTACAGGGTTACCGGTATATACGGGTGATCCTTGTACCGGCAAAGCATAATCTTGTCTGCATATAAACAGACAAGATTTTTTTTATTTTATATTAAGGGGATGCTTTTATGGCAAAAAGTCAGCAGGCAATAGGATACCTACCCGATGAACGGCCGCCGGTATGGAAGCTGCTGCTTTACGCGATGCAGCAGGTTATCGTTATGTTCCCGGCCACCGTTGCGGTCGCGATTATAACTAATTTCCATATTTCAACAACGATTTTTGCAAGCGGCCTTGCAACACTGTGCTTTATCCTGATTACCGGGAGACAGATCCCGCTTTACTACGGCTCAAGTTTTTCTTACATCGCGGCGATCGGCGGGCTTATGGCATCCGACGCGCTTAAAAATTATACCCTGAACCAGAAGATTTCCGTAGTGCAGTTCGGAATCATTATGTCCGGCCTCGTATCGATTGCGGCCGGCCTTATTGTGAAGCGTTTCGGAAGGGAATCGATCGAAAAGGTGCTTCCGGCAACCGTAACGGGCCCGATTGCGATGATCATCGGGCTTACGCTGGCGGGCAACGCTCTCGGGGACGCGGCGTCCATCGCTATCGACACGGCGGGGAAGGTTTCCGTAACGCAGGCGCAGACGCCGCTCGCGTTAAACCTGGCGTGGATTATTTCGCTAGTGACGCTTATATCGACTATCCTCTTTTCGGTATACCTTAAGGGCTTCTGGGGCCAGCTCCCGTTGCTTTTCGGGCCGATCTTAGGCTGCTTTACCGCTTTTGCCATTAAGCTCACGACGGGGATAGATTTATTCAAGGTGCTGCCGGAAGCTGCCGGAAGCGGGATATTCGCGCTGCCTGTCTTCACTTTACCGAAGCCTTCGCTTTTGGCTGTCGCGGCCATTATGCCGATTGCGATTGCCACGATACCGGAATCGACGGCGCATGTGTTCCAGCTTGATATATACGTCAACGACCTAGCAAAGAAAAAGAAAGCGGGCAAGGTTTATAACATTGCGGACAAGCTCGGACTGAATCTTATCGGCGACGGCCTCGGGGACATGATCTCGGGTTTCGTCGGCGGGCCTGCCGGAACGAATTACGGCGAGAATATCAGCGCAATGGCGATAACGAAAGTTTTCTCGATCCCCGTGCTTATGACGGCCTCGGTGATCGCCATGATTATCGCCTGCTTTACCCCGCTTATAAACGCCATTTATTCGATACCGACGTCGGTCATCGGCGGCCTTGAGGTTTATCTGTTCGGCGCGATCGCGGCGCAGGGCATCGCCATTATGCTCGAAAGAAAGGTGGACCTGTTCAGCTCCAAAAACACTGCCGTTATCGCGACCATTATGATAATCGGCATCGGCGGGCAATACAAATTCGGAGGAAATATCCCGTTCTTCGGCATGAACATCCCCTGCATAGCGGGCGCCGCGATATTCGGGATTTTACTGAACCTCATTTTAAGCATAGGTGAAAAGAAAAAAGCATAGAGGCTTAAATAATGTCCAATGAACAAATGCGATAAGCAGACGTTAAATAAAAAAATTCTCCGCTTTCCGGCGGAGAATTTTTTTATTTTATGTAAGCTTATATCAGATGTCTTACTCTTAACGGCACGCCGATTCCGTCGGCGATTTCGCGGCAGGCGGCAAGCTTCTCAGGGGGCAGCACGTCGACGACGCTTAAGTATGTCTGCGGCACGTATTCCTTGACCTTGGACGCAAACTCAAGCATAGCGTAAAACGCCTCTTCACCGGCTTCAGGGCGGCAGAGCTTTTCGTATTCTCCCGCTGTGGGGGCGTTAAGGGAAATGGAGACCGAATCAAACAGGCCCTCGAACAGCGGGGTTACGTCCTTCCCGGCGATAAGGGACGCGTGGCCGTTTGTGTCGATGCGTATAACCGGGGGATTTTTTTGCTTTTTGAGTTCCCCGCAGATATAGAGTATATCCATAAGGCGTTCAGTCGGTTCGCCGAAACCGCAGAAAACGATTTCATTATATGAGCCGGGGTCGTGACGGAGTATATCCTTTAGAATCTCTTCCCTGGAATGCTCTTTTGAAAGCCAAAGGTCAGGGGCATTGCCGATGCCGCTGCCGCGGGACCTTATGCAGAAGGTGCAGTCCATTGTGCAGCGGTTCGTCGTATTTACATACAGGCCGTTTCCGACCCTATAGGTAAGCTGATCCATAACAAAATACCTCGGATATTAGATATTAAAGAACTCGCGCCCGTTTTTCATCGTAAGCGCGGCGATTTCCTGAAGTGTTTTTCCCTTTATTTCGGCAATTTTCTGAGCTACCAGACGGACGTTTCCGGGATCATTCCGTTTGCCGCGGAGAGGCTCCGGCGACAGATAGGGGGAATCGGTTTCAATCATTATTTTATCGTCGGGCAGCCACTTTACTATTTCATGCGACCGGGCGGCGTTCTTAAACGTTATCACTCCCGTAAAAGACAACAGATAACCCAAGCCTAAAAGCTCCTTCGCCATTTCAAGGCTGCCGGAGTAGCAGTGGAACACGCCCCGTTGAACCTTTATCTTTTTTACTATTTCAAGAGTGTCTCCATGCGCCTCGCGGTCATGGATTATAACGGGAAGGTCAAGCTCGCGGGCAAGCTCCAGCTGCTCTGAAAAGTGCCTTTTCTGGACGTCCCGGGGAGTAAAATCGTAATGGTAGTCAAGCCCTATTTCGCCGACGGCGACGGCTTTTTTGTTTTGCGCGAGCGCGGCTATTTTCTGAAGGTCGTTAGACGTCATATCCTTGCAGTCTTCCGGGTGGACGCCCACGGACGCGTAGATAAAATCGTATTCCTCAGCAAGCTTTACGGAATCCTCGGAGGAGCGCACGGAGCTTCCGGCGTTCAAGAGGAGCGACACGCCGTTTTCTCTTATCCTGTGCAAAACGTCGGCGCGGTCGCCGTCGAATGCCTCGTCCGTAAGGTGCGCGTGTGTGTCGAAGAGCATTTCAGCGCACCTTCGAGCCCGGCACTGAATCGTCGGCGAAAATAACGCGTATGCCTTCGTCGCCGTTCGAGGCCAGGATCATGCCCTGGCTCGTAATCCCCATCAGCTTCGCGGGTTTTAAATTGCTGACGAGAATAACGCTGCGGCCGATCAGATCCTCCGGCTTATAATATTTTGCGATTCCGGACGCCACCTGGCGTTTTTCATTTCCTACGTCGAGAATGAGTTTCAGAAGCTTCTCCGATTTTGGCACCGTCTCGCAGGAAAGCACTTTCGCGACCCTGAGGTCCGTTTTGGCAAAATCGTCTATCGATATTTCCTCGATACCCTGGGCTTTATGCTCTTTCGCCGCCAAAGCTTCGTCGATTTCCTTGATCTTTTTATCGGCTTCGATTCTTGAAAACAGTATTTCGGCCTTGCCGGTCGCGTCTCCAGGCCTCATCCCGTTAAAGGAGGACAGGCTCTCAAAGGACACGGCCTTTGTATTGAGCTGACTATATATTTTCTGCGCGGTTTCGGGCAAAAACGGCTCGAGAAGCACCGCCGCTATGCGTATCGATTCAAGAAGGTTATAAAGCACGGCGCCGAGACGCTCTTTCTTTTCGGGGTCCTTGGAAAGCGCCCAAGGCATGGTTTCGTCGATATATTTGTTGCTGCGGCGCAAAAGAACAAAAATCTCGTCTATCGCGTCCGCAATGCGGAGTTCATTCATCTTTTCAGTGACGCGCTTCGGCGTGTCGAGAGCGAGCGAAATAAGCTCGGAGTCGACGGCTTGGGCGTGGGAGGGGGCCATGACGACGCCGCCGAAATAGCGGTCAGACATGGCGATTGTGCGGTTTACAAGGTTGCCGAGGATATTTGCGAGGTCGGAGTTTATGCGCTCTATTATAAGCTCGTAGGTTATCGTTCCGTCGGAGGAGAAGGGCATTTCATGCAGCACGTAGTAGCGCACGGCGTCCACTGAAAAGTAGGACACGAGGTCGTCCGCGTAAATTACGTTGCCTTTTGATTTTGACATTTTACCGTCGCCGACCATCAGCCACGGATGCCCGAAAATCTGCTTAGGGAGGGGCTCGCCGAGCGCCATAAGCAGAATGGGCCAATATATGGTGTGAAAACGGAGAATATCCTTGCCTATTAAATGGACGTCGGCAGGCCAATATTTTTTGTATTTTTCGTCGTGGTTTCCGTCCGGGTCGTAGCCCGCAAAGGTTATATAGTTGGCTAACGCGTCGATCCAGACGTAAACGACATGCTTCGGGTCGAAATCGACGGGTATGCCCCAAGAGAAGGAAGTGCGCGAAACGCACAGATCCTGAAGCCCGGGCCTTAAAAAGTTATTGAGCATCTCGTTTTTACGGGATTCCGGCTGAATGAAATCCGGGTTTTCTTCAATATGCTTTATAAGCCTGTCCGCGTATTTGGACATCTTAAAAAAGTAGGCTTCTTCCTTGGCCTTTTTTACTTCGCGGCCGCAGTCGGGGCATTTTCCGTCGACAAGCTGCGCCTCGGTAAAAAACGCTTCGCACGGCGTGCAGTAGAGCCCTTCGTATTCGCCTTTATATATATCGCCCTGCTCGTAAAGCTTTTTGAAAATCTTCTGGATCTTTTTCATGTGCTCGGGGTCTGTCGTGCGGACAAAACGGTCGTAGGTCGTGTTCATTATATCCCAGATATTTTTGATTTCGGCGGCGACACCGTCGACATACTCCTGAGGCGAGACCCCTTTTTCCGCGGCTTTAAGCTGGATTTTCTGTCCGTGTTCATCCGTTCCGGTCTGAAAATATACGTCGTAGCCCAGAAGCCTTTTAAATCTGGCTATCGAATCCGCCAGCACTATTTCATAGGTGTTTCCGATATGGGGCTTTCCGGAGGTATACGCAATAGCCGTGCTGATATAATAAGTTCCTTTTCCCATATTTAATGTCCTCCTAAATCCAATGTCTTTTACTTCTCTCCGTCGTTTCCGGCATCGCTGTTTTTATCCTGACTGCCGTTTACATCCTCTTTTCTTTTTGCGTAAAATTCGGCAGCGGGATTATGAAACAGGCCGGGGTTTTGAACCCCTCTTATATAATATGCCACCGACGTTACCCAATACGGAATTACGAACAGAAGCAGCAGCGCCGAAGCCAGATAAGCGGCTATGGCGGCTCCCACAGTGACGTTTAAGGGGATGCTCGTGATCTCGACCGGGACGTTATATCCGTAGCTCGCAAAAGCCATCTGCGACCCGACTGACCCGAAGAGCACGACGAGGAAGAACCATCCCAGGAAACCGAACACCATAAGAAAAAGGTCCCATTTCCTTTTTTTGAACATCTTCCGGGATTCCATAAGGCATTTCCAAGGCTTTTTCTCCATATCCTCGGCGAGAAAGAATAAACCCGGCAAATACGTTAAGAGCCTGGCGGCAACAAACGCCATGATGATGAACATTATCGGAACGAGCACATATAAAGCAGCGGTATTGCCCATGTAAGAAAACGTCACCGAGGCCGCGACGGGCAGTATCAGGCCGAGAAACGTAAACGCAAATACCAGAAAGGAAAACTGAAAATTGATAAGCACCGATTTTATATACCGTTTTCCTTCGCCGAACCACAGAAAAATGTCACCCACGGACACCGGCTTGCCGTCGGACAGCCGCATGAAGAATTCCAGCAGGCCGAGCGTAACCGGAGACATAACAAACAGTTCAAGAAGAATTATGAGAATCGGCAAAACTGATATTGTAATTTCGGACGATGAATAAATCTCCGTTTCAAACTGGTTCTCTATCATAAGCTGAAGCATCACGAACGCAAAATTTATTCCCAGATATATTAACGCGACGCCGCAGCATTTGGGCAAATTTTTAAGGACGGTGACTTTTGCCTGCCGTCTGACGAAAATTCTGTAGAAAACACCTTCGTTCATATTATTCCCACCTTTTTTATGTCCCTATAACACGGGTTCGGGGTTCTCCTGGTCCGGGGACACGTCTTCTCCGGTTTCGCCCGGTATATTCTGATCCGGCCCCGATACGGGATCGGCATCTGTAATCAGGGGATCCTTTGGCTTATTATTGCCCGCGGTTTCGCCGCCGGCGCCGCTCGGGCCGTTATCCGCCGAGGTGCCGCTCGAGGGGCTTGAATGCTTCTGACCCAGGCGAATGACATAGTCGAGCTTTTTGTATGTCGACTTATTCTCGACCGTACGGCTAACTTCTTTACCGTCTTTAACGACGACACGGTATGTAACCGTTTTGTAGCCGGTATGCCCTTCGCTTTCCACAACGCGCTCGCCGGGTTTTAGGGTCGGATCGACAACAGTTTTGCTTTGATACGGCGTTTTTTCGAGAACAGTCGTATAAAGCTTGATTTCCTTGTTTTCCGTTTTTGTTCCGCGAAGAGTGACGGTCACGCCGCTGCCCTTCTGATACGCCTCGATCTTTATGGGGTAAGGGGTGCTGTTTACAAATTTAAGGTCCGTGCTGCCGTAAACCACCGTTGCGTCCTGCCCGAGGGGGGTGTAAGAGACGGTAAACTGGTGGCTGCGGCGTTCCTTGACAGAAAGATCGGCTCTTAAAGCGGCCATATAAGCGGTCGAAGAAACCTGGCAGATACCCCCGCCGACGCCGTCGACAATCTCGCCGTTTTCGAAAACCTTTGCGTCCTTGAAGCCGCGTTCCTTTGTGCGCATTCCGACTGCCGCGTTATAGGAAAACACGTCGCCGGGATTAAGTATCGTTCCGTTTACGTGCTGAGCCGCCAGTCGCACGTTGCCGGTCCTGTTTACAAGCGATGGGTTAAGGTTTGTGTTCACGCTTGACAGAACGTCGCGGAAAAGCACTTCACGGAGCTCATCCGCCGTGATTTCCGGCTGCGTTACAGTAATCGGGATCTCGATCTCGGTTTTATCGCCGCGGTTTTCAATAAGCCTTTTCAGCTCTCCGAGGTTCACGTCTATGCCGCTTTTTTCGGGAAGGATAGTGTTTCCGGTCGGGTCTTTTTCAAGGTCGAGCCTGGCGTTTTGGGGTTTTTGGACAATTTCCCCATACAGAGAGTCCACATCGGGCTCTTCAATTTTTTCATACTCCGGCGTTATTGTAAGAGCCGAAAAATCCGCTTTCTTAAACCGGTCAAGGAGAGCGTTGTAAACCGTTTCAGGCTCAAGAACCGCGTGCTTATTTGCAAGATACAATATGAGAGTATCGTCCACTATTTCGTAATCCGACGCGCGGCTTTTTCTGAGAAAATCGTCGGCGATCTGATCGGCTTTGCCGCGCAGGGCTTTTTCGTCAAGGGACAGGATGCCGACAGAGACGCCGTTTGCCGCGGCGTTTACGACTTCGCCGAGCCTTCTAAAATAGCCGCCGGTTCTGCCGTATGAATATACCGCTTCGGCGGCTTTTTCGGCGTTTATTCCGGCTCCGACGTCCTGAGCCGAAATTTCGTACTCCGTTTTTCGAACGGTTATTTTTATGCTTTTGCCTTTATACAGGTTACCGTTTTCCTGCTTCAGCCTCGATTCAAGCTCTTCGCGGCTGAGGCCGGAAACGCCGATGCCTCCGGCGCTGACGCCGGGATATACCCTGTCGTACGCATATAGCCCCCACGAGGATATTCCGGCGAAAGCGAGAACAAGCACGGCAAGCGTAACGCCAGCCGCTATAAGCGGTTTCTTAGCATGTTTTTTTTCAGCCAGCCGTTTCGGCTCATATTGGTCCCGTGGCTCAAAAAAGTTGGGCATAGTTACCTCTAGTTATATAAAAGTAATAAAATAACCTGACGTAGAAATATTATAACCCAGAATGCTACTTTATTACAGTTACGAAATAGAAACAACCAGGACCGAATTAAAGCGATTTTTCCTTGATCTCCCTTTTCACCATGTCAAGGAACTGGTCATAAGACTGTTCCTGCGTTTTTCCGTCTTTTCTGCTGCGCACGGCAAGTATTCCGCTCTCCTGCTCTTTATCGCCCAGCACGAGCATATAAGGCACTTTTTCAAGCTGGGCTTCCCTTATTTTATAGCCTATTTTTTCACTGCGGTCGTCAAGCTCAACGCGAAGTCCGGCATCCGTAAGGCGGTCGACTATATCGCGCGCAAAAGCACGGTTTCTGTCCGTTATCGGCAG